>WRML01000157.1 GCA_009777165.1 Kiritimatiellota bacterium | reverse complement strand
AAAAGAGGCATCCCGATGGGATGCCATGATTTTTTTTACGTTCTCTTCTACCGAAAGAAACATCCCTAACGGGATGTTGTCGCGGTACGCTTTTAAAGTGATTTCGCTATAATTCACCATAACGATACCAGTATTCGGGAACATACACGCACCCCCCCTACAACCGTCCCCGCGCGGGGGCGAGTCCCCACGACGAAAAGCGGCGGCGAGCCGCCGCACTCCAGAGGTTGCGCCTTCTCGACACAGGCGCGAGGGGGTTCAGCCTTTGGTAGGGAACGGACACGAGATTTCTTAAAATGCTCTTGATGCTAGAGACCGCTTACGGACGTCCTATGGATTCCTTGAAAAAACGGACGATTTCTTCCGTCTTGCCGCCGGGTGGGATTGTATGCCCCCCCGGGTGCGTCAGTACCACCAGCGGCGCATTGGCGGAGGATGGGAAAAGCGTCGCCCTGGGGGTTCCCCAAGGTTTGCCCTCCCCCTCCCCACATCGGTTCAGCGTCTTCAGGCGGCTGACTGACATCCGCATCCACTCGGGCTTGACCAGCTCGTCCTTCTCCCCCATCAGGAAGAACGCGGGCTTGGGGACGGTCAGCGGCACACCAGGGAGCGCGACACACGCGCACGGTGCAAACGCGCGGAACGTCCCGGGGCGCTCGGACCACAGCAGGAACGTCATCATGCCACCATTGGAGTAGCCCGTACAGAAGATATTTTTGTCGTCAACCTTGTACTCCGTTTTCAGTGAGGCGAGCATCGTGTCGAAGAAGCGGAGGTCGCGGTCGTCCTGCTCGCCCCTCTTCTGTTGCCAGCCGGGACGCTTCCCCTCTGGGTCAACCAGCGGGGAGGGGGTCGGGAGCCCTTGCGGGTGAACCACAATCGCCTCTTTCCATTTGGCATGGATGGGGAACGCCCACGCCGAGTGCCGCATCGTGCCGCCGTGTCCGTGCCACATAAACACGATAGGTGCGGCGGTTGTCTTTGCGGTGTTGGGCGCGTAAACGAGCGCCTCGCGTTTCACACCATTGACGGTCCACTCGCGGGGGGTGAGGTCTGCCGCCACGCACGCGGCTGCGAGGCAGAGGGACATGGCGGCGAGGCGGCATAACGGTATGACTGAACCCAATCTCATACGCATCTTTCTCATTTCAACTCCTTTTGTATCCGATTCGCAAACGCGTTCAACACGGCAACATACTTCTCGTTGCCTAACACCACCGTGAGGTCATCGTGCCCCGCGCCGTCCACCCAGAGGTGTTCCTTGGGTTCCCGTGCTGCGGCGAACATCGCCTTACCATGCGAGAACGCGATGGTGTCGTCCTCCGTCCCATGGATAAACAGTTTCGGGCATGGAATATTGCCGATACGCCGGATGTTCGGGAATGGGTCGAACGGCAGGATGCGGATGCGCGTCACCACGCGCGGTGCGCTCGTGAAGCCCGATTCGATGACAAGCCCCCCCACGGGGAACTTCTCCGCCAGATAACACGCGGCCCCACTCCCGAGTGACCGTCCGAGGACGATGATGGCGGACGGCGTGATACCGCAGCGCTCGGTCAGGAAACGGTAAGCCGCCTCGGCGGAGGCATACGCGCCTTTCTCTGTGGGCTTGCCCGCGCTCAACCCGTACCCCGGGTAGTCGTAGGCGAGGACGGAAAGACCGGCTTTCGCGAACGCCTCAAAGACGCTCGCCAAGTCCCCGATGTTCTCCGCATTCCCGTAAGAATAGAGGAACACCTTGTTGGTCTCAGCATTCGGCAGCCATATCGCGGAGATGGGGGCCTCCGCGTCGCCGATGTTCACGATGTTCGGCATCTCCCATGAGTAGTCAGGCTCAAATGGATGGAACATCGCATCATTGACCTTGAGCAACACGAACACGCAGACAACCCCATATTGCGCCACACAAATGATTAGGGCATCAATCGCGACTCGTTTCCACCACGGACGCAGACGGTTTTGATTGTTCTGCAAGGATGTCCTTTGCGCGTTCATAGTCTTCCTCTTTCACTCGGATGTCAATGCCACCCATCGCATTCGCGAGCAACGGTTGTACCAAAGACGTGTACAACTCAGGCACAAAACAAGGAATGCCATGCGCCTCCAGATGCGTACAGATCATGTCTGCTTCGAGGAGCCACGTGACGCGTGCAACGGTTTTCATGGGGGGGGCCTCCGATCCTTTTATCCTTGTCCGCGTTCGAGCGCACATGCGAAAACGCCGTCGGTCTGGGAGCGGGTCGGGATGCGCTCCTCGACGCCGGTGCAGATGATGTCCGGGTGGGCCTTGCGGAACAGGGTGATTTGTTTGCGGTTCTCCTCCGCCTCTAGGCTGCACGTGGAGTAAACGATCCGCCCGCCCGGCGCAAGCAGCGTCAGCGCGGATTCAAGCAGTTTCGCCTGCGTCTCGCAGAGTTTCTTCATGCGCTTGGTCGTCCAACGCCAACGCGCATCGGGACGGCGGCGCAGTACCCCCGTGTTGGAACAGGGGGCATCGAGCAGGATGCGGTCGAAGAGGCCGTGCGTGGTGCGAAGCGCGTCCGCGTCGTCAATGAGGTTACCCTGCGCGACGATGACATCGCTGTGCCGTGTGCGGGCAAGGTTCTCACGGAGCGTCACGAGGCGATCTTCGTACAGGTCGAGCGCGACGAGCCTGCCCCCGGTCTCCGGCGTGTTCATGCGCCACGCGAGCTGAATGGTCTTACCCCCGGGCGCGGCACAGGCATCGAGGACGTTCAGCCCAGGCCGGAGATCCATCAGGCTGACGGCGGCGGCGGTCGAGGGGTCCTGCACGATGAATTTTCCGTCCTTGTATTCAGGGAACGACTCGACGCGGGTGGCGCGCGGGAGGGGGGTGAAGGGTTCTTCCGCACCGGGGGCCCATGCCAGAAAAGTCTCGGCGGGCTGGTTGTTCCAGTCGCAGAGCGCGGCGGCCTCGTCCTCGCCGAAGCGGTTGAGCCAGCGGGTGATGAGGGAGTCGGGGTGCGACGTGCGGATGCCGAGCGGTTGCTTGGCGAGCCGCCCGAGCAGTTGGTCGCGCTGGCGGATGAGGTTGCGCAGGACGGCGTTGACGAGCCCGGCGGTCTGCTTGGACGCGAGCTTCGCGGCGGCGACGGTCTCGTTGACCGCCGCGTACTCAACGACGCTGGGCATGAACAGGATCTGTGCGGCACCGGCCAGTAGGGCGGCCCCGGTCTCGCCTTGGGGCATCTTCGCGACAAGCTCACCAAGCACCCATTCGAGCGTGCGGCGGCGGCGGATGGTGGTATAGACCAGATCGGTGATGAAGGCATGGTTGTCGCCGTCCGGGATCATGCGGTCCGGGAACTCACCCGAGTCTAGCCAGCGGGTCAGGATGAAAATCGCTTCGCGTCTTGAATTCATAGGGGGAAAATCATACGGGAATATGCCCGGAAAGGCAATCACGGTTTTTCAGTGGTCATGCTTGTTTTCCAATCTGCGGTTCCGGAAAAAGAGTGCGATGTCGGCACTGACCATCAACGTGTTGAGGGCGTAGAGGATCAGCACGGGGTCGCGGCAGAGGTCGCTCGTGACCTTGTTGAGAATACCTGCGATGTAGCCCGTCCAGATGATCAACAGGAACAGCACGCTCTTGCCGTTGCTCGATCGCGACCGCCACGCCTTCGCGATCGAGAACGGCCACGCTGCGCCGAAACAGATTAACATGATCGCCTCGTAAATCGAAAAACGCACAGCCTATTCCTTTTCTTTTTTCTCACACGAAGGCACAACGGACACGAAGGCCATATTATCCTTTGTGTCCTTTGTGCCTTTGTGTGAGATATTCAGGCAACGCGGCAGGATGCCCTGAAGGTGCGCGAGCAGGATGCCGTAGTTGGTGATTGGGATGTGCGCGTCTTTCGCCTGGCGGATGCGGGAGAGCGTCTCGCGGCGGTTGAGCATGCACGCCCCGCACTGCACGATGAGCGCATAGCGTGAAAGATCCTTCGGATACTGGATGCCGCTGACGTGCTCAAAGGCGAGTGCCTTGCCCGTCTTCGCCAGAAGCGCGCGCGGGATTTTCACCGTGCCGATGTCGTCCGTCTGGCGGTGGTGCGTGCAGCCCTCCGCCATCAGGATGCGGTCGCCGTCCTTCAGGTTGGCGACTGCCGAGGTACCGTCCGCCAGCGTGTCGAGGTCGCCTTTGTACCGCGCGAACAAAATGGAGAACGAGGTCAGTGGCACGTCGGGGGGGGTGGCCGCCGCGACCTCCGCAAACGCCTGTGAGTCGGTGATGACCATGCGCAGGGGCGTTGCGAGTTTCGCAAGCGTCTGCTGTAGTTCCGAGGGCTGCGTGACGACTGCGATCGCATGGGCGTCGAGGATGTCGCGGAGGACCTGCTGCTGCGGGAGGATGAGCCGCCCCTTGGGCGCGGCGGAATCAATCGGCGTGACCAGCACGACGGTGTCGCCGGGCGCAAGCAGGTCGCCGACGAGTCTTGTGTCCATGTGGTCGGGCATGATGTGCGCGAGTGCGATCTTAAGCGCCGCGATGCCTTCGCCCGTGACGGCGGACACGGCATGGAAAGGTGGCGCGGGTATTCGTGCGAATGCCGTCGAAGGCAATCGAGTGCAGTCGAATACAGCCGAAGCCTCTTGTACGAGGTCACTCTTATTGACGACAACGACGAAGGGGATTTGCTTCTCGCGGATGCGCGAGAGCAGTTCCTGCTCGATGCTGTCCCCTGGCGATGATGAACCGGCGGCTTGCGAGGGGACTCGCCCTCCATCGAGCACGATGATCGCGATGTCGGTCTGGTTCAGCATGTCGTAGGTGCGCTGGATTCGCAGGTCGCCGAGGGGGCCCTCGTCGTCGAGTCCCGGGGTGTCAATGAACAGCACGGGACCCAGCGGCAGCAGTTCCATTGCTTTCCGGACCGGGTCGGTGGTGGTGCCTTTGACATCGGACACGATGGAGACCGTCTGCCCGGTGAGCGCATTGATGAGGCTCGACTTGCCCACGTTACGCCGTCCGAACACTGCGATATGGACACGTTCACTCTGGGGGGTGGTGTTCATTTCCACATCGCCCCGATCATTTGCGAGGAGTTGCGGCGCGTTTGGCGGCGACGACGGCCTTGCCGCGCTTGAAGTGATGCACGAGGGGGCGGTGCGCGGGACAGACGTAGGCGCAGGATCCGCATTCCATGCAGTCCATCAGGCAGCTCCGCGCCGCGCCGTCAATGTCGCCGGACTCGACGAACTGGGCGAGGTCGGAGGGGATGATGCGCATGGGGCAGGCCTCGATGCAGCGGCCGCAGGAGATGCACGCCTGGGAGGTGTAGGCCGAGACGCTCGCGGCGGACAGCAGCACGATGCCGGAGGTCGTCTTGCCCGTCGGCACGTTCAGGCTGCTGACCGTAAACCCCATCATGGGGCCCCCCGAGATAATCTTGGCGATTTTGCCCCTGGGCCCCCCGCAGGCGGCGAGGAGGTCGGCGTAGCTGGTGCCGTTGGGCACGAGCAGATTGGAGGGGGTCGCGACGGCATCGCCCGTCACGGACACCACGCGGTGCGTGAGGGGCTGACCGTTCACGACCGCGTCGAACACGGCGTAGGCGGTGCTGACGTTCTCGACCACGCAGCCCACGTCCATGGGCAGGCCCCCCCTCGGGACCTCGCGCCCGGTCACGGAAAAAATCTGCTGCCGCTCGGCCCCCTGGGGGTAGCTGGTCTCCAGCACGAATATCTCGGCATCCCCCCCCATGTCCGCGAACGCCTTCTCCATGGCGGCGACGGCATCGGGCTTGTTGTCCTCGATGGCGACGCGCACGGTCTTCGCGCCGAGGACGGCGCGGATGATCTCCGCGCCGAGGCGGATACCGTCGGTGCGTTCGAGCATCATGCGGTGGTCGGAGGTGAGGTACGGCTCGCACTCGGCGCCGTTGAGGATGAGCGTGTCAATGGTTTTGCCCGGGGGGGGGGAGAGCTTGACCTTGGTCGGGAACCCGGCCCC
>WRML01000156.1 GCA_009777165.1 Kiritimatiellota bacterium | reverse complement strand
GATATAAGGAAAAATACGCATAACATCTTATAGGCAAAGGACTTACGATAAAAGCGAATTTTTGTCGCAGTATGTTTGTTTGCAACGACTTACATGGGTTTTCTGTTTATATCCCAACTGGTCTAATGGTGTATCCGCAAAACGGAGTGCGGACATTCCTGTCCGCTCAATAAAATAGTGCGGGTTGGAAAACCCGCACTCCTGTCCAACGGACACACTATTTCTTTAAATGCGCTAGATTCCCTTGATCGGCTGAGCCGTGTCCCCACCCAACAGGCGCATATCCAGACAGAGCCCGCGCAGCTCGTTCATCAACACCGAGAACGATTCCGGCATTCCGGCGTCGAGGGTGTTCTGCCCTTTCACAATGGCCTCGTAAATACGTGTGCGGCCGCCGACATCATCAGACTTGACCGTCAACAGCTCCTGCAAGGCGTAGGCGACGCCATACGCCTCCAACGCCCAGACCTCCATCTCGCCCATCCGCTGGCCGCCGTACTGGGCTTTACCGCCCAACGGCTGTTGCGTGACGAGTGAGTAGGGCCCCGTCGCACGCGCATGAATCTTGTCCGTGACCAAGTGATGCAACTTGAGCATATAAATCTGCCCCACCACCACGCGCTGGTCAAACGGCTCACCCGTACGCCCGTCATAGAGCATGGACTTGCCATCCTCGCAGATCCATGCGTTACCGCCGATTTCCTTCTCCTGTACCTTGCGCGCCTGACGGAGCAAGCTGTCAATCTCCTCTTCCTTTGCGCCGTCGAACACGGGTGTCGCCGCGTACGTGCCAAGCACCTTGCACGCCAACCCGAGATACGTCTCGAACAGCTGTCCGAGGTTCATACGTGACGGCACGCCGAGGGGGTTCAGCACGATATCAACAGGGTTGCCGTCCGGCAGGAACGGCATATCGCAATCCGGCACGATGCGGGCGACCACGCCCTTGTTACCGTGTCGACCCGCGAGTTTGTCACCGACCGACAGGTTCTTCTTTTCGGCGATGTACACGCGCACCTGTTTAATGACGCCGCCCTCGTCCACCAGCCCGCCAAAGTCCGCGCCAAAGTCATCCCCGGTCATCTCGTTGACCTCCGCGAACTTCGGGCGGTAGGTGTTGATAATCTCATCGATCTTCTGCTGCACCGGGCTATTCTCAATCTGGATATTGTCATACGACCGCGCCAGTTTCGACAAGAGCGTCTTGGTGATCTTGCGGTTCGCGGGGATGATGATCTCCCCAGTCGTGACATCCAACACATCCAACGTAATCTTCTCGCCCAACAGGATGTTGCACAGCGCGGTGGTCAAATCATCCTCCAGCATAAGCAATTTCTTCTTGCGCTCTTCCTCGATGTCGCGCGGCTCCTTGACCTTCTCGGTCTCCTCTTCGGGCTCCGACAACGACAGAAACGGGCGGCGCACGTCCTGCTGCGATGTCACCTTCACATCCATCACGATACCGTACACACCGCTCGGGACCGTCAGCGACGTGTCGCGCACGTCTGCGGCTTTCTCGCCGAAAATCGCGCGCAACAGGCGCTCTTCCGGCGCCAGCTCACTCTCGCTCTTCGGCGTGATCTTGCCAACGAGAATATCGCCCGGGCGCACCTCCGCGCCGACGCGGACAACACCGTCCTGCGCGAGGTTCTTCAATGCGTCCTCGCCGATGTTCGGGATGTCGCGGGTAATTTCCTCGGGTCCCAGTTTCGTGTCGCGCGCACCGACCTCAAAGTCCTGAATGTGGATCGAGGTGAAAATGTCATCGCGGACGATGCGTTCGCTCACGAGGATGGCGTCCTCGAAATTGTAACCCGTCCACGGCAGAAACGCGACCAACAGGTTCTTGCCGATCGCAAGCTCGCCCTGGTTCGTCGCGGGCCCGTCCGCAAGGACATCACCCTTCTTCACGTGCTGCCCCGTCTTGACCGTCGGCTTCTGGTTGAAACACGTCCCGGCATTACACCGGCGAAACTTCTGAAGCGCGTACCGCTGAACACTGTCGCTCGGCTTTTTGGACTTCGGCATCTTGCCGTCTTCCGAGACCACAATCTTCGTCGCGGACGCATACGCGACGATACCCGCCTTCTGCGCCAGCACCGTCACACACGAGTCGGAGGCGGCACGGCGCTCCAGACCCGTCGCCACAAACGGGCGCTCGGACTGCAACAGCGGCACCGCTTGGCGCATCATGTTCGCGCCCATCAGTGCGCGGTTCGCGTCGTCATGCTCCAGGAACGGAATCAAGCCCGCCGCAATCGAAACCACCTGCATCGGCGACACGTCCATGTACTGGACGCGCTTGCGGTTCACGTCCTCAAACTCCGCCTTGTAACGCGCGGTCACACGCTCGGACGCGAAACTGCCGTCCGGCTTCAAATCCGAGTTCGCCTGCGCGATGACGAAATTCTCCTCCACGTCCGCCGACATGTACTGCACCTCGCTCGTCACCTTGCCGTTACGCACCACGCGGTACGGGCTCTCAATGAAACCGTACTGGTTGATACGGGCATAGATCCCCAGCGAGGAGATCAAGCCAATGTTCGGACCCTCCGGTGTCTCAATCGGGCAGATACGGCCGTAGTGGGAGGGGTGGACGTCACGCACCTCAAAGCCCGCGCGCTCGCGGCTCAACCCCCCCGGCCCCAGCGCGGAGAGACGGCGCTTGTGCGCCAGACCACTCAACGGGTTCGTCTGGTCCATGAACTGCGACAACTGGCTGCGGCCGAAGAAATCCTGTACCACCGCCGACAGCGACTTGCTGTTCACCAGACGCGACGGCGACAGCACCCCGCTGGCGGGGTCGAAGAGCGTCATGCGCTCGCGGATCAGCCGCTCCGTGCGGGCCAGCCCAATGCGGCACTGGTTCTCCAGCAACTCGCCCGCCGTGCGGATACGACGGCTCCCCAAGTGGTCAATGTCGTCAACCTGCTCCCTGCCGACATAAATGCGGAGCAGGAGGCGAAGCGCCTCAATCACATCAATGCCCGAATCGTCCAAAACGCGGAGGTCTTCCGACACCTTGCCGGAAAGGCCGAGACGCTGGTTGATCTTGTGGCGCCCGACCTTACCAAGGTCGTAACGGCGCGAATCAAAGAACAGGCGGCGGATGAGCGACTTCGCGTTCGAGGATGTCGCCGGATCCCCCGGGCGCAGACGCTTGTAGATGTCCCTCAGCGCGTCCTCCTCGCTATGGATGCCGAGCTTCGCATCCTCACGCAACGTCTTAATCAAGACGCCCTCGTCCGCAGACACGTCAACCACCTTGACTTTCACGAACCCTGCCTTCGCGATTTCATCCAGCTTGGCAATCGTCACCGGCTCCAGCCGTTTCGCCAGAATCGTCCGCGATTCCATATCCAACACGTCCTCCTTGAAGAGTAGCCGCTCGATGTCCTCGTTCGAGTAGGACTTCTTCGTCGACAACTCCTTGAACGTGTACACAAGCCGCATGATGTCCTCATCCGTGCTGTAACCCAGCGCACGCAGGAACGTGGTCACGTAAAACTTGCGGCGACGGCGACGGCGATCCATGTAGACCCACATGATGTCGCTGGAGTCGAACTGAATCTCTATCCACGAGCCGCGGTCCGGAATCAGGCGCACGGAGTACAGGAGCTGCCCGTTCGGGTGCACCGTCTTCTCCGAACAGATGCCGGGGGAGCGATGCAGTTGCGAGACAATCACGCGCTCCGCACCGTTGATGACGAACGACCCGTCATGCGTCATCAGCGGGATCTCGCCCATGTAGACATCCTCCTCACGGATCTCGTCGCCATCCTTCAGGCGGAACGTCGCCTGGAGCGGCGCGGCGTAGGTGTTGCCATCCGCCAACGCGGACAGAATCGTATGCTTCGGGGTGCCAATCTCGTACTTGACGAAATCAAGGGTATACCGCCCGTCATAGCTGTCAATGGGGAACACTTCGCGGAAGATGGCCTGGAGCCCTTTCTCTTCCCGCTTTAATGGAGCAGCGGTAATCTGCAAAAAATCATGGTACGACTTTGTCTGAATCTCAATCAGATCAGGGGGCTGAATAACAGCCTTCAACTTTCCGAATACCTTACGCTCAACCATTGCCTACCTCACGGTTCGTGTGTTCATAAAATGGTCACCCAACCTGACACGCCGCGCACGGGACTTCCCGCCCCGTTTGCCCACCGGGTCCCGAATCTGCCATCCCGGCGGCCGGTTGTGAATGGAAGTGTGGTAAGCAGCCACTTTTTTAACTAATTCACACTTCGGCCACCGTCTGTAAACCCAGACACCCAAGTGCCTCGTGCCCCTTTATTGGATAACGAATTGGATAAAATATCATATCTGCCGCATCCTTGTCAAGAGGGCGCTGTGTTTTTTGTTAAAAAAAATCCAAAAAAGAATTCTTGACTTTTGCGCCAAGAACGTGTTATTGTTGCGATTAAATCTTGGAGAATGATTGTCTGTGTTTTCTTCTATACACGAGTTTGGTATTGTTTTAGTGAAAACCGTGTTGGTCGCGGTAATTGGTGTCATTCTTGTGGGTGCCGCTTATGTGTTCCCGTCCCAGTTCGCCCGGCAGGGGAAACTGGAGAACCGACGTAATGAGTTGATGCAGGCGATTGAACAAAAGAAGCGTGCGACGGAAACCCTCCGACGGAATCAGGAACACCTTGAGACGAATGCTGAATTTGCCGAAAAAGTTGCCCGCCAACGCAGGTTCATTTTCAAAAACGAATTGCTGTTCCATAAAGAAGTCCCCGAGCAATAGCCGTCTAAAAATAGTATCGATGGATGACGTTTTCACTTCCAGAGATGTGTACTGCAGAAACTGTGGCGGACATGTGGCAAAAACAGATGCCGGGGGTTGCCCGCCTCGGTGCAGATGATTCGCTGACACTGGACGCGGATACCGTGAAGACCTATGACGGCGCGGCAGAGGCACTGATTGTCGAGTTGTACCGTTGCGCCGCAGCACAGGGTTTTTCAATCCGTTGCCAAGATGCCCAAGGGGTCATCGCCCATACGCTGAAGGTCTTTGACCCTGCTGTCTTCACGGACCGCGCCGTCAAGGACATCCCAGCACGGGGCACGCAGGTGCGCCTCCAACTGGGCGAGGCCGCCGTCCGAATCTGGAGCGACGCGATGGATCAGCTCGCGTTCCTGGGTGAGGTGACGGCCGCAACCTTCTCGCTCATCGTCAGGCCGGGCCGGTTGCGCCTGCGCGACACCATGCTCTGTTTCGAGCGCACGGGCATGGACGCGCTGCCCATCACGCTGCTCATCGGTTTCCTGATTGGGCTCATCCTCGGCTTCCAGTCCGCAACCACGCTGCGGCAGTTCGGGGGGGAGGTCTATGTGGCGGATTTTATCGCCTACGGGTTGTTCCGTGAGATGGGCGCGCTCGTCACCGCAATCCTTCTGGCGGGGCGTACCGGCTCGGCGTTCGCCGCCGAACTCGGCACCATGAAGGTCAACGAGGAGATTGACGCGCTGACCACGTTCGGTCTGCCCCCGGTCACATTCCTGGCGCTGCCGCGCGTGCTGGCGGTGACGCTGGCGCTCCCGTTCCTCAGCGTGTTCGCGATTGCCGCAGGACTCATCGGCGGCCTGATTGTGCTGTGGAGCATCGGCATCCCTACGGTAACTTACTGGCTGCACGTGTCCGACATGCTCACCCTGAACAACATCTCCGTCGGGTTGATCAAGGCAGTGACCTTCGGCCTGATTGTCGGGATGGTGGGGTGCGCGCACGGCCTGAGGGCGAACCGATCGGCCGACTCGGTGGGGCAGGCGGCGACCGCCGCCGTCGTGGGCAGCCTCGTGCTGATGACCGTGGTCGACGGCATCTTCGCCGTCCTGTTCTATGTGCTGAACATCTGAATCATGTCAACGGATTGTGTCATCGAAGTGAAAGACCTCTCGGCCGGCTACAACCGCCAGCCGATTCTGAAGGGCGTCTCCTTCACGGTGCGGCGCGGCGAAATCTTCGTGGTGCTGGGCGGGTCGG
>WRML01000155.1 GCA_009777165.1 Kiritimatiellota bacterium | reverse complement strand
GGAGTGGGGGGGGGGGGGGTGCGGGGGGCGGCCGGGGGGGCGGGGGGGGGGGGGGGGGGGGGCGGGGGGGGGGGGGGGGGGGCGTTCGAGGCGGTGGCGACCCCGAAGGTCAAATTCGGCGAGGTGGCCCCCCTCTCGGTGGACATCACCGGGGCGGAGCGCATCTACCTGTGTAACGAGGGCTCGCACGGGGGGGGGCACTCCTACTGGGGGGAGCCGACGCTGTTCGACGCGCAGGGCAATGCGACGCCGCTCACGGAGCTTCCGCCGAAACTCTATTTCGTGGGCTGGGATGAGTTGCGGAAGGACCCCGTGACCCTCGCGGGGGGGACGCCCATGAAGTTTGGCTTCTTCGCGCACGTGGACAGCTGCGTGGTGTTCCAGGTGGACAAGAAGTATGTGCGGTTCGAGGCGAAGGTGGGGATGCGGGACAGCGCCAGCCGCGAGGCGCAGGTCGCATTCTCCGTGCAGCCCGTCCCGACGGGGAAGCAACTCGAACGGCTGGCCAAGGAGGGGCTGACGCTCCCGTCGCGTTCCTCCGAACTGGCGGGGGAATGGCAGAGCGTGATCGGGGAGGGACCCCTGGACTTCTTCGGCTGGATCCGGGCGCGGGACCAGCAGGCGGCGGCTCTGGCCGTCGAGACGCTGCTGGCGCAGTGCGGCGACGAGCCGACGCTGGCGGCACGGCTCGCAGACCTGAAGGGGACGAAACAGGAGGGCAACGAGCCGGAGTGGTTTACCCTGTATCTCGACGCGCTGGCGTACAAACGCGATTACGGGGCGTTCGACGATGCGGTGGAGCAGATGGACGCGGTCTGCGCGTTCATGGCGTCGGAGGGGGTGCCCACGGCGGCGTTCGTCGGCGAGATCGAGGCGTTGAAGAAACAGGCCCCCCTAGAGCGCGCGAAAGGGCGCGAGGCGATGGAGGCGTTCAGCCCGAAACTTGCCGCGCTGCGCCGCAAAATCCTCTTTGCGCATCCGGCGGCGCAGTTCCGCGACCTGCTGGTGGACGTGCGTTACCTGCCGACGTATCACCACAACGTTGACCAGTACCTCGGGCGCAACCACAAGACCGCGCCGGGCCTGCTGGTGCTGGAGAACTGGAAGGGCGACGCGCCGAACGAGCGCTGGCTCACGCGCGACGCGCTCCCCCCGGGCTGCACGCAGCACCCGGACCTCTCGTATGACGGCAAGCGCGTCATCTTCGGCTTCTGCGACCACACCGAGAAGGATCACAACAAGCGCCGCTTCCTCATCCACGAGGCAACCCTCGACGGCTCGGGCGTCCGGCAGGTCACCGGCACAGCCGCGGACCCCTGGGAGACAACGCGGCGCGACGGCAACTACACCGTCATCATCGAGGACTTCGACCCGCACTATCTCCCGGACGGCGGGATCGTGTTCAACTCCACGCGCAGCCAGAACATCGCGCGGTGCCACGCCGGGCGCAACGCCCCCGCGTTCCTGATCCATCGCGGCAACCTCGACGGCACGGGCATCCATGCGCTCAGCTGGGGTGAGGCCAACGAGCTAGACCCGGCCGTGCTGAACGACGGGCGCATCATCTACAACCGCTGGGAGTACGTGAACCGCCACGACTGCGAGTTCCACAAGCTCTGGACCATGAAGCCCGACGGCACGGGCGTGGCGAACTTCTACGGCAACCTCACGCCGTCCCCGCAGTCCATCACCGAGCCGCGCCCCATCCCCAACAGCAACAAGGTCATGGCGACCGCCACGGCGCACCACTCGTTCACCGCCGGGTGCGTCATCCTCGTTGACCCGCAGAAAGGGACCGAGGGGCCGGCGCCTGTCACGCGCCTGACCCCCGAGGCCCGCTACCCCGAGTGCGAGGGCTGGGACACCGCCACCTACATGGCCCCCTACCCGCTGACCGAACGGCTCTTCTTCGCCGCGTGGTCCAAGGGCCCCCACGAGGAAAAGGCGAAGAACACCTACGCGCTGTACCTCGTGTTCAACCACGACGGCAAGGCCTACCGCGAGCTCATCTATCGGCCCAGCGACGGCCTCTCCTGCTTCACGTCCATCCCGATACGCCCGCGCCCCGTACCGCCCGTCATGCCCTCCGCGCTGGAGCCCGGCACGGAGAAACGCACCGGCGCGTTCTACGTCCAGAACGTTTACGACAGCGTCCACGACATCCCCGCCGGGAGCATCCGCTACCTGCGCGTCAACGAGCTCTTCAACCAGCCCACCCCCCGCGTCCCCCACCGAGGGTGGATTATGGACGAGGTGGCCAAGGGGGTGATCGGCACCGTGCCGGTGGCCCCCAACGGCTCGGTCGCATTCACCCTCCCCTCCCGCACGCCCGTGCAGCTTCAGTTGCTCGACGCGGAGAAGAAATGCGTCATGAATATGCGCTCCTTCATCTACCTTCAGGACGGCGAGCAGGCCAGTTGCGTCGGCTGCCACGACGACCGCATGAAGTCCCCCCTACCCGCCAACTACGCCACGCTCGCCCCTGCCGAGCCCACGCCCATCCCCGGCCCCGACGCGCGCCGGGGCTTCAACTACGCCGCGAGCGTCCAGCCCGTCTGGGACCGCTACTGCATCCGCTGCCACGGGCTGGAGAAGGCGGACGTCAAGTTCAACCTCACGGGCGCCTATGTCGAGCGCGACCCCAACCGCTACCCCGGCGGGAATGTCCGCATGAGCCGTTCCTACGAGACGCTCGTCACCAACCCCAAATACTACAAGATGCTCGACCGCAACAACGAGACCCCCCTTACCACCCCCGGCGACTACCTCTCCCCCGCCAGCGCCCTCCCCGACTGGCTCAAGAAGCACGGTAAGGACAGAGAGTTCGCGCTCGACCCGGAGAGCTGGGAGCGCGTCATCACCTGGCTCGACGTCAACGCGCAGATGTACGGTAACTACAGCTTCAACCGTCCCGAGGACCGCCTCCCCGACCCCGACGGCGAGAACGCGCTGCGCGAATATGTGAAGCAAGTCTTGGGCGAAGCGATGTCCAAGCAACCATTCGAGACACTCGTCAACAACGGGTGTATCGAAGAGAGCCGCGTGTTGCGGGCCCCCCTCGCGGTCGCCGCCGGAGGCTGGGGACAAATCCCCCGCTGGCAAAGCACCGACGACGAAGGCTACCGCCAGATGCGCGAGAAAGTCGCCGCCTCCCTCCGCCCCTTAGAATTCAGCGACACCGACGGCACCTGCGGCAACCCCGCCAAATGCCGCTGCGGCTCCTGCTGGGTCAAGGCAACCGACACCGCCTGGATGCAAAAAGCGAAAGGGGTCGAGTGATTCGACTTGGCGCCCCCTCCTGCGGATCGTGAGGGGACGAAGGGAACACAGGAGACCTAGGGGACGTAGGATCCTTTTTCGATGCCCCTCCGTCCCTATTCCTCACTCCTAATTCCTAATTCCTAATTCCTAATTTCTAATTCCTAATTTCTAATCTCTAGCTTCTCTTCGTGCGGAGGGAGTGTTTGAGGTATTCGTCCTCGAGGCTGTTGCCCTGGGTGATGGAGATGAGGCCGCATTGCGCTTGCAGGGCGGGGAGCAGTGCGTGGTTGATCTCCTGTGGCGTGAATTTGCCGGCGGGGTAACGGCAGATCAGGATGCGCTTGGCGGGGTTGAAGTCGAGCGTCGCGCCGTCGGGGAGGACGGACATCAGCGCGGGGATGTCGGACGGCTCGCTCGCAAGCTGGTAGGAGAGGATGTTCGATTTGCCCGTGAGCTCGTCAATGCGGGCGAAGCGGACGGTGCGCCCTTTCTCGACAAACGCGACGTGGTCGCAGACTTGCTCGATGTCATGCAGGTTGTGCGAGCTGATCATGATCGTCTGGCGCGACTTGCGCTGGAGGATGAAGCCGCGCATGTGCGCGACCTCGATCGGGTCGAGGCCGCTGAGCGGCTCGTCGAGCAGCACAAGCTCGGGGCGGCCGATGAAGCATTGCGCCATCATCACGCGTTTGCGCATACCGTGCGAGAGGGCGCGGATGGGGGAGTGGAGGCGGTCGCCGAGGTGGACGGCGTCGAGCATCTCTTTGGCGGAGCGCAGGGCCTCCTCGCGCCGCAGCCCTTGCAGTCGCCCGTAATGCACGAGCAGTTCGAGGGGGCGGCTCGCGAGCGGCAGTTCGGAGTCCTGCGGCAGGATGGAGAAGCGGCCGTTGTGGATTTCGGCGTCGAAGGGGCCCTGCCCCAGCAGGTTGATGCTGCCCGAGGTCGGGCGTAAAAACCCGGCGACGGTCATCATCATCGTGGTCTTGCCCGCGCCGTTGGAGCCGACGATCCCCGTGACCGTGTGGCGCGGCACGGTCAGCGTCAACCCGTCCAGCGCGCGCCGCGCGCCGTAGCATTTGACCAGATCGCGAATTTCGAGGGAAGTCATGATTTTAGAATCCTTTTTTCTCACACAAAGGCACAAAGGACACAAAGGTTACAAGAGTCCTGTTTTTTTTCTCGCATTGCGTCTCTGCATCTTTGCGTCTTTGCGAGAAAAATCCGAAACCATGTCTTTGTGTCCTTTGTGCCTTTGTGTGAGAATATTCGTCCATGTCAGCAGTCCCTTTTGCGGAAGAAGAAATACCCGATGCCCAGGTAGAAGAAGCCGAGGGAGATGAGCGTGGCGGCGCCTGTCGCGAGGGGGATGAAACTCTTGCGCCACATCAGCATCTCGTAGTCCGTCGGCAGCACCGCCGCGAGGTACGGCAGGAACGACCGCCACCCCGTGTACGCCGAGAAGTGAACCGCCATGACCGTCATCACGAAACACGCGAGGATGGCGAGCAGCCCGATGATCGTGGACTTGCCGGACGATTTCGTGAACAGCGACAGCCCCATCACCAGCCCCGCGAACGGCACGGAATAGACCCACGCCTTCGCCGCCCACACCAGCATGTTGAGCAGGATGCCGGGCGGCACGTGCCGCCCCAGGCGGATCAGCGCGACAAGGTACGCGCAGACGCCGCTGCACAGCACCGCCAGCGCGATCAGCGACAGTTGCCCGAAGAACTTCCCCAGCACCCACGCCCCGCGCGTCGAGCGGAACATCACGTAGCGCACCGACCCCGACCCGACCTCCTCGGGGATGCGGTTGGCCGTGACCAGCACCACCAGCATCGGCATGTAGAAGAAGAGCAGCCACGCATAAATCAATTCCACCGGGTGGTTGCCGAAGATGTCCCGGTAAACGCTGCCGTTCTGCACCATGTGGCTCATGATGTCCTGGAAACGCTTCGACTTCCACAGCGTCGTGGAGATGACCCCCGTGCGCGACGACTGCGGCAGCTGCAGGATATCCGCCAACTGGGTCTCCAGGTTCCCGAGGATGCTGATGGACCAGTGCATGGTGCAGGCCGCCGCCGCCATGTAGAGGAGCAGCGCGACCAGCACGCGCCGGCTCCGCACCGCGTCGAACCACTCATAGCACGTCATGCGCCACACCTGGAGCAGCGCGTGCATCACCTGCCCCCCCCCCACGGGCCGATGTCCCGGAACTTGTCCTGCACGTCCACGAGCGGCTCGATCACGCCCGGGTCAATGAAGTCCGTGAACTGCATATTGCTGATCTCGCCGTGCTTCTCCGGCGGCAACGCCTCCAAGAGGCCGTCATACGTCTCGACCATCGCGGCGGACAGCTCGCTCACCACGCGGGCCCCCAGCTCCGGGGTCATGTCCGCCCCCCCCCCCAGCTCATCCGCCAACGCCTGGAGGGTGGACAGGAACGACTCGTTCATGCGGTTGACCGCGTCGTCGAAGACCGCCTCCCCCGCCGCCGTCAGGTCGAGCCTGTCGAACGCCTGAGCCCGCGCCATCTCCACGCGCGTCGCCCACAGGTCCTTCGCCTCGTCAATGCGCGCGCGCAGGTCCTCCGGCGCGAAATCCTGCCGGCGCTCCCGCCACTCGCGGCGGCGGCGCTCGCGCGGCGACTCCTCGACGGGGGGGGCCCCCTCCGTATCGGCCCCGGCCGCCTCCTCCACTGCGGGGGGGGGGCGGCGCGGCGGCCTC
>WRML01000154.1 GCA_009777165.1 Kiritimatiellota bacterium | reverse complement strand
GGACGAGATCAACTCCATGGAGAGGGCCGTCCTCGGCTGGAAGTCCGCCCTCGAAAAGAAACGGGAGATGCTCAATGAACTCGCCGCATGAAACTATACACTTCTGTCTTGCAATTCACCTCACGCAAAGATTTCGTCCGCGAACATTTTGTCACGCAATTTTGTCACGCCAACATTTCTGAGGTTGCGTTTCCTGCGAAAAAAAGATATATTTAATCTTCACCTGTTCATCAAGCCTAGAGTCTGTGCCAATAGAGTTAGGGGGGGAACCACAGCCGAAAGGCGATTGGGAGACACCAAGCCCCATCATAAAACCGCTCATCACCAAGGTGTCACCACCGCCGAAAGGTGATTGGGATATACTTTATTTGTATTTTTTGCATTTGATTTACTTTGTTGTCATTACAGCCGAAAGGCGATTGAGATACACGTAGCGTAACGGTCACCTTGAAGCATTGGAAGTTGAACCCACAGCCGAAAGGCGGCTGGGAGACAATGACTCGATTATTTTGTTTACGCATTTTTTTTGTTTCTTTTATTTTTTCCCGCTTGCATCTCCAAAGGGGGAAATGATATATTATTATTTTTCCTGTTTTGTTGGGCTTTTTAAAAAGGATACGGGTTATGGGTGATTGGCAAGATGGATGGAGACGGGAGGTCAGGGCGTTCCTGCAGGACCCGTCGGGCGGGTCGGCGCCGCCCGAGCTGCTCCTGTTTCAGCTCGACGGCGCTCTGGATTTCGTCACGCAGGCACGTTCGGCGGCAGACCTCTGGTCCGGCGCGTGTCTCCTCGCGTGGCTCATGTCCCATGCGGTGAGGGTCGTCGCGGACGAGGCGGGCACGGAGTCGCTCGTCTCCCCCAGCCTCGCGAAGGACGGCACGCTCGACGCGCCTCGGCAGGGCGCCGCCACGCTGCCCTACGGCTTTTTCGCGGTCGTCCCGGCAGGTCAGGGGCGGGCGCTGGCGGAGAAGGCGGAGGGGGCCCTGCGGGCGGAGCTGGCGCGGATCGGCGGGTCCGTCATTCAGGACACGTGGGACCGGACGCTGTGGGACGCGCAGGTCAGGCGTTTCCCGCGCGTCGTGTGGGCAACCCACGCCTGGCAGAAGGGGCTGGGCTGGGCCGCGAATTACACGGCGTTGGAGGACAAGCTCGTCGCCCGCGGCGGCACGTATGATTTTGACGCGTGGCTCTCGAAGGGCAATGAGCCCAAGGACTCCCTCTCGGGGATTGAGGAGGCCATCGCGGAAGAGGACGGGAAGCGTTACGGGGCGCTGAACCTCATCAAGCGCAATTGGTGGAAAGGCCACTTGGATGAGAAATCCCCCCGTCCCCGCAAGGGCTACCTTGCGGTCCTCGCCCTACGGGGCAACTCCCAGCCGGGGGGCCTCCGCGCGGAGGGCGGTTCGGCGTTCACCCCGGCCGACCACCTCAGATGGACCGAGGCGCTGGCGCGGTTCCCGGAGAGTCTGCGGCAGAGCGTCGGGCGTTGCGGCGGCGATCTCATCTCCGTCAGCGGCGGCGACGTGCTGGCGATCGTTCCGGCGAAGGATGCCATCCCCTGCGCGCAGCAGGTGCGCCGCGCGTTCCGGGACATGGTGGGGGGCGAGATGTCCTGCGGCATCGTCATGGGGCACAGCTCGGAGCCGTTCCAGATGCTTCTGGCGGAGGCGTTCCGGATGCGGGACGCCGCCCGGCGCAACTATGACCGCGCCGCGATGTCCATCGCGCTCTACACGCGCGACGGCGAGATTATCGAGTGGGGCTGCGTGTGGGAATCGGCCGCGCTGGAGCTGATGGAGACGGTCATGGAGTTGAGCCGCGAGCAGAAGCTCTCGAACCGTTACCTGAGCGTGCTGACGCGGCTGCTCCAGCCCTACGGGTTGGAACAGCCCATCTTCTCGGGGCCGGTCATCCTGGCGGAGTTCGCGCACGTCCTCGCCCGGCAGGGCAGGGGCGTCGGCAACGGGCCCCTCAATCTGGCGATGCAGTATCTCCACGAGATTTCCAAGGGCAAGATCAAGGACTTCCTCAACCTGTTCCTCGTCGGGGATTTCCTCAACCGCATACAAGGAGGGCGCTAACCGTGAGAACCTTTGAAATCATTCCCCGCGACGTACTGTTCCTGCGCGACGCCCGCCCCATGGAGGGCGAGGACGTGGGCCACGGCGCCAACTGGCCGCGCCCGGACCAGCTCAACGCCGCGCTGCACCACGCTTTCCGTCAACGCGCCCCCCACCACTTCGGCGGGCTCAAGACGTTCGGGCCTTTCCCGAGGAGGGGGGATGAGTTGTTCCTGCCCTGCCCGCTGGACTGGGGCATGGGGCCCGTCCCCTGCGAGGGGACCAGCCTGCCGGCCCCCCTGACCCACGCCTTTGCCCCCAAGGGCAAGGGCCGGCCCGCGCTCCCGCAGTGGGTCGCGGCTGCGAACTATGCGGCGTACCTCAAGGGGGAGGACACCGCCCCCCCCGCGCCCTGCTGTCTCTACGACACGGAGCGCAACGCCGGGGCCGGGATTGACGCGGCGACCAGCCGGTCGGGGGACGAGACCGCCTACCAGGCGGAGTACATCCGCCTGCGGGAGGGCGTGTCCATCGCGTTCCAGGCGGAGTACAAGGACGACGGCCATCGGGAGCGGTTCGCCGGCGCGCTCGACAGCCTGACCGAGATCTGCTCGTTCGTCCTCGGCGGACAGCAGGGGGTGGCGTCGGTCCGCGACGCGAAGCCGCTGGAGATCCCGGCGGCGGAAATCACGACCGCGCACCTGCGCCTGACGCTGGTCACGCCCGCGCTCTTCGCGCACGGCTGGCTGCCCGGCTGGTGCAAAGACTCCGCGGGGAACGCCCCCCTGGGGACGGTCATGTTCAAGGGTTTCTCCTTCGCGCGGCTGATCGCCGCCCGCGTCGGCAGGCCCGTCGCATTCTCGGGGTGGGAGCATCAGTCGAACCTGCCCAAGCCCACGATGTTGGCGGTCCCGGCCGGATCGTCCTACGTCTTCGACTGCGGCTCCGTCGAGAACGCCCGCACACTGGCCGAGCGTTTCGGCTACCCCCGGACGCTTAGCGACCACTCCGGCGAAAAAGGATTTGGGCTGGGCATCTGCTCCAGCGTCAACGTTTGACAATCACTTCACAAAGAGACTAAAGACTAAGGAAAAACCATGAAGCAAAACATCCTCACGTTCTTCACCCGCACGCCCCTGCACGTCGGCGCGGGTTCATCCGCCGGCGCGGTTGACCTGCTCGTCATGCGCGAGCGCCACACCAAGTTCCCCTTCATCCCTGGCAGCAGTGTCAAGGGGGTGCTGAGGGACCTGTACCTCAACAACCCGGACGGCGATGCCCTGTTCGGCAACCACGAGAAGACCGGGACGCTGCTGGTCGGCGAGGCGAAGCTGCTCGCGTTCCCCGTGCGGTCGCTGAAGGGCGGCTTCGCGTGGGTCACGTGCCCACTGGCGCTCAGCCGCGCGGTGCGTGACTGCGGCCTCGCGATCCCGGCCGCGGACATCAAGCTGGCGGCCGATCAGGCGCTGGTCACGGAGGAGAGCGAGCTGGCCGCGGGGGTCAAGGTCATCTTCGAGGAATACCCCCTCCTCGTCACGGGGCGCGACCTCGGTGCCGTCCTCTCCGCCCTGCAAGGGTTCTCCGGCGACGCCACCTGGAAGATGCTGCCCAAGAAGCTCGCCGTCATCTCCGACGAGATGTTCCAGCACTTCGCGGAGAACACCTGCGAGATCGCCCAGCGCATCCGCATTGACGACACGACCGGCACCGTCGCCGACGGCGCGCTCTTCAGCCAGGAGAACGTCCCGTCCGAGACCCTGTTCTATGCCGTTATCAACGCCAAGGACGACGCGACCCTCGACGCGCTGAAGGCAACGCTGGACGCGGCGGGCAACCTCCTGCAGTTCGGCTCGGATGCCTCCACGGGGCTCGGCTGGTGCTCCATGAACGTTCTGAAGTAAGGAGAAGCGAATGAAGAATCTGGATCAGATCCGCGCGAAGAACGCGCTGGCCGCGAAAGTCGGGACAGGCAAGGAGGGCGGCGACTCCGTCGCGAAAAAAGTCCCCGCGATGATTATCGAGAACGGCTTTCTGGGGGCGTTCGCCTTTGCGGTCGAAAACGGGAAGGGCTACCTCGACGTCTTCAACGCCATCATCAGCCATCTGGTGGAGGTCGGGATTGTCGCCCCGGACAAGCGGGCGATCGGCAACTTCTGCGAGATGGACGCCGTCGCGCTCCGGGCCGCTACGGCGGAGGCCATGGCATTCCTCAACTACCTGCGCCGCCTCGCCAAAGCGTAAGGCCAGCAAGGAGCAAACATGATTACGATGCTCAACGAGATCGTCCCGCTTCAGTCGCAGACAGAGTCCCCGTCGCTGCGGCTCCAGAAATACGTGCGGCTGGAGAAGAACTCGAAGAAGGCGGAGATCGAGGCGGTCGTGAACTGCCACAACCGCTACGCCAAGCCCGTCCCCCCGTTTGCGCCCCTCCCGGGGACAATCGTATTCGAGGCGAAACTGGAGGCGCGGCTGATCATCAACCAGGCGGGGGGGATCCTCGAGAACGCGGGCATCTGCTTGCACCCGCACTTCGGCTCGCCCGTCATCCCCGGCAGCGCGGTCAAGGGCATTGCTCGCCATGCCGCATGGTGCGAGAATCAGTCCGACACCGACGACATGAAGCGTATCTTCGGCGACGTCGAAAACGGCGGCACCGTCTCGTTCCTCCCGGCCATCGCGAAAGGGAAAGCCGCGCTCGTCACGGACATCATCAACTGCCACCACATGGGCTATTATGCCGGAAAAATGCCGCAGGCGATGGACAACGAACAGCCCAACCCCCAGTTTTTCCCCGCCGTCGAGAAAGGGGCGTCATTCTGCTTCACGCTGATCCCCCTGCGCGGCGCGCCCAAAGGCGACGTGGAGATGGCCAAGGCATGGCTCCTCAAAGCGGTGACCGAACACGGCGCCGGCGCAAAGGTCAACGCCGGATACGGCTGGTTCTCCTTTGACGTTCTGGCGGAGGAACGCGAGCGCGAACGCGCCGCCGAGGAAGAGCAGAAACGCCTTGCGGAAGCGCAGCGCCAGCAGGCGCTCGCCGCGCTCTCGCCGCTCGACCGCGCCATTCAGGAAATCCTCGCCCTCGGGCAGGAGCCGTTCGCCCACTTTGCGAAAGCCATCGCGACCAAGACACCGGACGAGCAACGCGCCTTCATCACCGTCCTCAAGACCAACAAGGACAAAAAGGAGTGGTGGAAGACGAAGAAGAAAAAAGACACCGCGCTCGCCGACGCCATCCGCAGCGTCGCCGCGCAGGTGAAGGAGGAACTGCCATGATTCTGTACACGAACCGCCTGTCATTCATCACGCCCACCTTTCTCGCCGGGGCCAACCAGAACACGCCCGAGATCCGCGCCTCCTCCATCCGGGGGCAACTGCGCTGGTGGTTCCGCGTACTGGGGGGGACGCCCTAGCAAGAGACGCAGACCTTCGGGGGCGTCGGCGCAACACCCACCATCAGCAAAGTGGCCGTCAGGGTCAGCGACGCCGTCCCGGTCGCCGGGCCCTCGCTGACCTTCAGCCCGATGTCCGACTTCGGCTACATCTACTACTTCGCCGAGGCCTCCGGCAAGAAAGAGGGCATACACCGGACACTGGGGGGGTCCTACTTTGCCCCGGGGACGCAGTTCACCCTGACGATTTCCGCAACCCGCCCGCTTCCGCCGAGGGAGCAATCGCTGGTCATGTCCGCGACGAAATGCCTCGTCCGTTTGGGTTGCCTGGGGTTGCGCGCGTCGCGCGGCTGCGGCGCGATGACGGAAGAGCCGCTGCTCAGCCGCGCGGAGTTCGCGCTCTGGGCAAAGGCGTTGCCGAAGGGCATCATCATCCGGTACATGTCGGACAGGAGCTACAAGGATTGGAAAAGCTGCCAGGAGGCGATGGGCGGATTTCCGAGGGATTTCAGGAAAACCAACCGCCTCTCCGGCAA
>WRML01000153.1 GCA_009777165.1 Kiritimatiellota bacterium | reverse complement strand
TGGGCGTCCGTTTTCTTCGGAGGGGGGGCGGGGGGTTGCGCGACGGTCTCCGGCACGCGCATACGGTTGAGGGTTTCACGCAGACGCTCCGTCTCGCCCAATGCGGTGGCACGCTCCTTCTCCGCGCGTTCCTTCGCCTCGGCCAAGGTGGACTTCTCGCCCGCAAGCTGGACGATGGCGCGATTGAGGCGGTCGTTCTCTTTCAGCAGGTGCGCGGGCGTGAGCGCCTGCACCTCATTGCCCACCTTCCGCAGGATCTGGGGCGCGAGCAGCTGCTCCGAGACGCGGATGCGCTCGTTCGCGAGCGTGTTCTTCTCCGACTCGGGCCTCAGGATGAGGTATTGCTGGTAGTGGTAGATCGCGGCGATGTAGTTCTCCTCGTAATCCTGCAGCAGCGTCGCCAGGTGGAAATGGATCGAGAACGCGCGCGGCTCTTCGATCAGCAGGTTGCGGTACAGGCTGATCGCCTCCTTGATGTCACCCGTCTGCTCCGCCGCGCGCGCCTTGCGGTGCAGCGACGAGTTCCGCTCCCGCTTCTCCGTCGCCGCCACACTGGGCTTGCCACACCCCGCGCAGGCGAGAAGAAACAAGCCTCCTAAAGAAATTAAAAACACTCTCACCATAACAATCCTCATCTTTTAGCGTCCAGTTATCGAATCGAGTCGACATGAATCGATGAGACTCGATTCGAATCATTCACAGGCAACCCGCGCCAAAAACTAAAAACTTTTTTCATTTTCCGATTGGCTTCTGCCGTCAACTCGCATATCATACTTCTCCGCAATCAAAAAATGAACACCCATTTTACCTTGATGGCGAAAAAATGACCACTGAAAACGATAAAAATATTTGGTGGGCGGCCCGGACGTGCATCGGTGCGTCCGGGTGCCTCAGTGTCATCATGCCTGCGTATGGGCTTGAACGCATCATCGGCAAGAACATCGAGACCGTCTGCGGCCTGTTGCGAGGCAACATCCCGTTCGAGGTTTTGCCCGTGGATGACGGGAGCACGGATCAGACCGCCGCCGTCCTCCGCGCCGCCGCCGAGCGCGACCCGGAGCGTGTCCGCCCCGTCTATGTGAAGGTCAACGCCGGAAAGGGCAACGCCCTGCGGCGCGGATTCGAGGCCTCGCGCGGCTCGCACATCCTGCTGCTCGACGGCGATCTCGACCTCTCCCCCACGCGTGTCACCACGTTCTTCGACATCATGCTGGAGAAGGGGGCCCCCATCGTCATCGGCTCCAAGCGCCACCCCGACTCCGTCATTGACTACCCATGGCGGCGCCGCCTCGCCAGCGGCGTGTACTACACCCTCGCGCGTATCCTCGTGGGGCTCCCCGTCACCGACACGCAGACGGGCATGAAGCTGTTCACGCGCGAGGCCCTCCAGTGGGCGTTTGACCGGATGCTCGTCAAGGCCTTCGCCTTCGACCTCGAAGTCCTCTCCATCGCCCACGCCAAAGGGTTCGCGGTGGCCGAAGCCCCCATCGAGATGCACTTCGGCGACAAAGCCGGAAGCCTCACCTGGAAGAACATCCGGCAAGTGATGACCGACACGCTCGCGATCTTCTACCGCCTCCGCGTCCTGCGCTACTACGAGAGCGTCGAGGTGGCCCCCCCGCCCAGCACCCCCCTGACCGTCTCCGTCGTCATCGCCTGTCCCGCCCCCAGTGCCTACCTCACCGAATGCCTCAACGCCCTCGCCGCGCAGACCTACCCCCACTTCGAGGTCATCGTGCTGCCCGACGAAGGGGGCAGTTCTAAAGGCAGTTCTAAAGTTCTAAAGTGCGAAAGTTCTAAAGTTCCTTCGGATATTGCGCCGGATGGCGCAGAGGCGCATAACTTTAGAACTTCAGAACTTCAGAACTTTAGAACTTCCCCTGTTCCTTCGGAAACCGCGCCAGACGGCGCGGACGCGCATAACTTTAGAACTTTAGAACTTCAGAACTTTAGAACTTCCCCTGTTCCTTCGGAAACCGCGCAAAGCGCGGACGCGCATAACTTTAGAACTTTAGAACTCCCGAACTTTAGAACTTCTTCCAACTTTAGAACTTCAGAACTTCAGAACTTTAGAACTTTAGAACTCTCCATCCTTCCTACCGGCAAGGTGCGCCCCGCAGAGAAGCGCAACATCGGCATCCGGGCGGCCAGGGGGGAGGTCGTCGCGTTCCTCGATGACGACGCCTACCCTGTCCCCAACTGGCTCGAACACGCGGTCAAGTATTTTTCGTTGCCTGACGTCGGTGGCGTGGGGGGGCCCGGCGTGACCCCCCCCGGCGACCCCTTCATGGCGCAGGCCGGGGGGAGGGTCTACGCGAACCTCTTCGTCTCCGGCAACTACCGCTACCGCTACGTCGGCGATCGCGTCCGCCCGAACGTGGACGATTACCCGAGTTGCAACCTCTTTGTCCGTACAGACCTGCTGCGGGCCATCGGGGGGTACCGTACCGACTTCTGGCCGGGGGAGGACACAATCCTCTGCGCCGACGTGGTGCTGCGCCAGAAGAAACGCATCGTGTATGACCCCTGGGCGATCGTCTATCATCATCGCCGACCCCTCTTCCTGCCGCACCTTCGGCAGGTCGGGCGCTATGCGCTCCACCGGGGGCACTTCGCGAAACGTTTCCCCGAGACATCATTCCGGTTGAGCTACCTCATCCCCACCCTCTTTGTTCTGGGAATTGTGCTGGGAGCCCCCCTCGCGTTCCTGCACCCGTGGCTGGGGGGGGCCTACCTCGGTGCGCTGGCGTGCTACGCGCTGGTCACGCTCATCTCGTCGTTCAGCCTGTCCGTCCCGATGTGGCTCGTCACCTGGCTCGGCGTGATGGCGACCCACCTCGTCTACGGTACCCGTTTTCTGATCGGCCTGCTCTCGCGCCGGATGCCGTGCGAGACCGCCGCGTTCGACCACCCCGCAGAGAAAAAATGAGTTCTGGACGCGATTCGCTGACCCAGCGCCTCCACGCCGTGTTCCCTTCCCCATCGCGCCTTACGGCCGCAGGACATCGGTCTTGCCGGTGAACTCGATCACGTCGGCGGTCAACGTGATGCGTGGGATCGAGAACAGGATCAGATAGAGGGAGGAACGGTCTTCCGTCCCGTTCGCCAGCGCAATGGAGCGCCCCCGCAGATCCTCGCCGACCGATTGGTAGATATTCGCCTGCGCCACCGAATACGTCGGTGAGACGATCGGGATAATCCCGAGCAACCGGAAGCCGTAGCTTTTCCCTATGGCGCCCGGCGCGATGACCTTGTAATTGTTCTGCATCAGGTTCACGGAAGTCGCCGTGGTCCCTGTCTTCGTCCAGCCCTGCGACACACACCCCGACAACAGCATCATCAGCCCAACAGTAGCAACACACAACCCCAATCGCATCAGTACCCCCTCTCTTACGTTGTTTACAATCCCATCATCCCATAAAAAAACAGAAACAATATAGCAGTTCCACAGATGAGGCACAAGTGGGAAAATTCATGCGCGATACATCTTCCGGATCACCGCATTCACGGCGCACATGGGAAACAGGCAGGACAACCCGTACAGCACCTGATATTTAAACCCGACGATGTTCACGAGCGGGAGGCGTTTCCGTTGCGAGACCGTATAGATTTTTTGCGCGACAAACCGTGCGCTCATCCCCCCCTGCTCGTCCTTCTCCATCACAGACACGCTCCTGTCCACAACGTCCGCATACACCCCCTCCGCGTCGCCCTTTTTCCGGTTCGCCGTGAACGCCGTTTGCGCGTCGCCCGGCAGGATGCAGCAGACCTCCACCCCAAACGGCGCGACCTCACTCCTCAACGCCAGCGTGAACGCATAGACGGCGGATTTCGTCGCGGCGTAAAACGCCTGGAACGGAATCGGCAACAACCCCGCGACCGAGGCGACGTTGATGATCCTCCCGCGGCTTTCCCGCAGATGCGGAAGCGCCGCCTTCACGCAATGAAACACGCCGAGGAAATTCACGTCCGTGATCGCCCGGCTGTCCGCAAGGGAGACATTCTCAATCGCGCCGGAAATCCCGTAACCCGCGTTGTTCACCAGCAAATCAATCTTCCCCGCGCGGCGGACGATTTCCGCAATCGCCTCCGAGACGCGCTCGAACGAAGCGACATCACACGCGATCTGATGGAAGCCCGAATCACACGATGTCCGCGCAAGTCCGAACACCTCAAAGCCGTTCCGATGGTAAATCTCCGCAAGCTCACGCCCGATGCCCTTTGAGCTTCCTGTGATGACGACAACCGAGTTCATCGTGGTGCTTCACGAGATGTCCTTCAGGACACCCGCGATGATGTCCATCGCCTCATCCATCAGGGGTTCCGTATGGATTGCGGTGCAACTGATTCGGATCAGGCACTCATGCGGGGGTGTCGCAGGCGGGACGACCGGGTTCACGTAAACGCCGCGCTGGAACAGCACGCAGCACGTGCGAATGGTCCGCTCGATCGTGCCCGTGTAGATCGGGATGATTGGCGTGGCGGACTCGCGGATGGCGATGCCCCGACGCTTCAGCCCTGCCCGCACGTAATCCGCGATGCCGCGCAGTGCCGTCAGGCGCTCCGGCTCCCGTTTCAGAATCCGGAGTGCCTGCAACGCCGATGCCGCGTTGGAAGGGGGAACCGCCGCGCAGAAAATGAGCGGGTGCGAATTGTGCCGGATGAAATCCACCACCTCCGCCTTGCCCGCCACGAACCCGCCCAGGCTCGCGAGCGACTTGGAGAACGTGCCCATCAAGATGTCAACCTCGTCCACAAGCCCGAAATGCTCGGCCGTGCCGCGCCCCGTCTCCCCGAGGACCCCCAGGCCGTGCGCGTCGTCCACCATCAGCCGTGCCTCATATTTTTTGGCGAGCCGCACGATTGCCGGCAGGTTGCAGATGTCCCCGCTCATCGAGAAGATGCCATCCGTGACAATCAGCTTGCCTTTTGTGTCCGGGATGCGCTTCAACTGGTTCTCGAGGTCTTCCATGTCATTGTGGCGGTAACGGGTCAGTTCCGCGAACGAGAGGCGGCAGCCGCTGTAAATACTCGCGTGGTTCTCCTTGTCGCAGAGAATCACGTCGTGACGCCCGGCGATACAGGAGATGATGCCGAGGTTCGCCTGAAAACCCGTCGAGAACGTCTGGACGTCCTCCCGCCCGAGGAACGTCGCCAGCTCGTGCTCCAGTTCGCGGTGCAGGGAGAGCGTCCCGTTCAGGAACCGCGAGCCGGACACCCCGCTGCCGAACTGTTCCGCCGCCTGGACCGCCGCCCCGATGACTTCGGGATGGGAGGTCAGGCCCAGGTAATTGTTCGATCCGGCCATGATGACCCGGTGCCCCTCCATCGTCACCACGCTGTCCTGCTTGGACATCAGTTCTTGAAAATACGGGTAAATGCCCGCAGCCTTCGCATCCCGCACCGCCGTATACGTCCAACACTTTTTAAACAAATCCATAACAGACCTTTTCCAATAAAGGGGAATATATGATAATCGTGAACACGGGAAACGTCAAGAAGGCTTTTTACGCCGCTTTTTACGCCGATGATGCCGTGTTTGCGGTCTTCATGTGTGCTCGCCTGTGTCGTGTGTTGCCCTTATGCCGTCGAAAGGTTTCCCGTCAACACGTTCAGAATGGTCTCCTCCGTGATGATGCCCAGTACCGCGCCCCCGCCGTCGCGGACAATCGCCATGTGCTGGCGGTTCTTGCGCATCAGCGGCAAGAGGTCGTCCGCCTTCGTGTCCGCGCGGACAAACAGCGGAGGCCGCATGAATGCACGCACCGACGCATGTTTGACCTCCGCGCGGATCGCAAAAACATCCAGCACCGTAAACACCCCGACACACCGTTTCCCGTCCGCACTGAACACTGGGAGGCGTCCATGCGTAGCACACCGGCGCACCGCCTCGAAACACGCCGTCAACGGCTCGTTCTCCGTCACGAAAATGACCTTCCCGATGGGGATCATCACGTGCCCTGCCGTCTGCAACTGCAAGTCCAGCACCCGGATAGTCCCCTGCCGCTCCAGCGGGA
>WRML01000152.1 GCA_009777165.1 Kiritimatiellota bacterium | reverse complement strand
TTTTCGCGCGGGGGGGAGGAGGGGGGCAGAGGGGCGTGGGCCCTTCCGAGCCCAAAAGGGGAGCCCCCCAACAGGGCCAAGGGGAATGCCCGCACGCCGTTAGAGGCAGGCGACGGCATCCCTGCCGAACCACCGCGGGTTTCTCGATGATCGAGGTGCTGGTGGCGTCAACCATCATGATTATGATCATGATGATGCTGGGGATGCTGTTCCAGCAGACGAGCCAGGCGTGGCGCACGGGCCGCCAGCGTGCGGAGGCCTTGCTCAAGGCAAGGGCCCTGTTCGGCATCCTGCAGCGGGACGTGAGTTCCGCCGTCGACATCTACACGCTCCACCCCGACCTGTGGCCGGACAGCCCGAACAGGCCCCCAGCGCTGGCAGGGTTGGATCAGTCGTTCAACAGCGGCGCCCTCCGTTTCTTCACGCTGACCGGGACCGGGTACAACAGGGATAAATCGGCATTCGAGACCGATCCCCCCTTGCGATCCTTGACGCACGTGACGTACCAGGGCGGGACACGGGAAGAAATCAGGCTGATGGTAACCGATCAGGGTGGTGTCCAACGAGCCTACTCCGCCCCCGCCATGCAGCTCCTCAGCCAGAACCTGGGGGGGCAGGCCCTCACCCTTAACGGCTTCGATTTCCATTATCTCGACACGGGTGTGGGCGGGGCCGGGAGGTTTCCCTCCGTCATCATCGTCAAGGCTCGAGCGACCGCGTCAACCGACACGGTTGAGATCGGCGCGGGGTCCGCGGGCCCGAACCGGAAATGGGGCAAGGAACCGGGCGACCCTGACGGCAAGGACGATATCAAGACGTGGACGGACAACGAAAAGTAAAGAAGTCAGAGGTTAGAGGTAAAAGGTAATAAGGAGTAACCCAATGGAGAAGACAGTGACAGGATTTGGTTACGGCAGGACTGAACGCCATCTGGCTAACGGAGTGTGGACATTCCTGTCCGCAAGAAGAAGCCATGCACAGCGCGGACAAGAATGTCCGCACGCCGTTAGGGCTGAAAGCCCTCTTACAATGAGGCGTTTCTCCGCTCAACGCGGTTTCACGTTGCTGGAGATGCTGGTGGTGATCGGCATCTTGGGGATGTTAATGGCGTTGGCGTACACGGGGCTGGCCCAGGCGATGCGCCAGGCGCGCATCGCCAAGGCGAACGCGGAAATCCGCCAGCTCATCGGCGCGTGGTTCTCCTACGAGGCGGCGAATGACGACTGGCCCACCGACATGGTCATCTCGGATGGCGAGGCCGTGGACGCCACGGAGAATGTGCTCAGGAACCTGTTGGGGGGGGTGGGCAGCACCGAGGAGGAACGGAGGCGCGTCTATCTCAATGTGCAGTTGAAGGACGGGCCGGGGGGCATGGCGTTCCGCGACCCGTGGGGCATGCCCTACCGATTGAAGATCACGCCACAAAAGCCCCCGAACATCGAAGAGCATTTCACGGCAGCGGTCTCGTTCCCCAACCGGAACCGGCCGGCGATACAACGATAAGGGAACAAAAGGTGAGGTAACGATGAGCATATTCAAGGATAAGAAGCGGGGGACAGCCCTCTTGGTGGTACTGGGGTTTCTGGCATTCATCACCGTCAGTGCGGTCGCCTTCGCCGTGTATATGCGGGTCGAGCGGCAGGCGACGTCAACCTATATGCACTCGCTCTCGGCGCGGCACTTGCTGGAGACAGGGCTGTACCGCGCGATTGACGAGATTGACGCCGAGCTCCGGGTCGAAGACCGCAACAGCCGGTTCCCGGACTGGACAACGCGCAATGGCAGGGTCAGCCGTATCCGCGCGTCCCCGGCCGACACCAAGGCGACAAACGACAAGGATGCCAAGGGCGACAACCGGCGGGAGGCGCGGGTCCTCTCCCCCGAGGCGCTGGGGTTCCTCCCCGCCATCCTCGTGAACGATGTCCGTTTCAACGCGATCCTGACGCGGGATAATTTGGATACCGACGTGATCCCCGGTGCGAAATGGCGATCCCTCAGCATGCCGATCCAAAGCGCCATACGTATCAACAGCAACACCGACTGCGTCGCCACCAACTCGGGGCTTGAATCCCCCGTGGGGCGTTATAGCTACATCTGTGTCAACCTCTCGGACATGATTGACGTGAACGATGCGTCCGTGCTGGCCCGCAGTGTCTCGAACGGTGTCAACATCGCCCACCTCTTCACAGATCCTGAGGCGTTCCAGAAACAACGCAGCAACGACGTGTACTACGCGACGCTCCAGGACTTCTACAACTGCATGCAACCCGGGAAAGCCTCGACCCAACAGTATTTTGCGCCAGGGGCGAACTATGGGGATACGACGGACAGCCCCTACCAGACCTTCCTCCGCAACAACAGCGCAAAAGACTACGCGTTCAACGGCGCCGAGAACCACGTGCTGACCACGGGCGGTATGGCAAAACCCGAGCCGCGAAAGGAACGCGACGGGTTCAAGCCCTGCAACTTCCTGCAGACCCCCCCCCTCGTAGACCTCAATGCCTCCGACCCTAAACTGAGCCCCGAATTCAAGGCCGCGCTACAAGCCACCTTCCCGGCAGGGGGTTTGCCAAACGGCCGAACCGAGATGGTGGAGGCGATCGATGCCTCTGCACTCAGCAGTGCGTTCGCGACCATGCTCGCGGATTACCTTGCCCCCGACAACACCATCCCGCGGCGCGTGGATGTCCCGTCCGTCAAACTCGCGCCCATGGTCAGCCAAATCCTCATCCCGAACTTCATGGCCCCGAAATACTATGTCGAAACAAAACAAGGGACCCCCTCAACCACGACCGTCTATGCGCAGCTGATCGGCGGCGGCATTGGGACGATAGGCAACACGCTGTCTGACGCCAAACTCGCCGCAGCCAACTCTGGCATCAAGGTGCGGTTGTGCTGGCCGTTCAAGGATCTGCCGCCGGGGCGTTCCACCGACTCGTTCACGGTTGAGGCTGCCGGATGGCTTCGGTATGAAAGAGCGGACACCGATTTTAAGACCATGAGTTTCCCGAGCCGCGCGAATACGCCGACATCCACTTATTTGCGTTTCACCACAACGAAACCCTATGAATTTACCCCGTCCACCGTGACCTCAATGGAGGATGCCAGCTTCTACACCTCTGCGGATATTGGCATTACGTTTGAGGCCTCCGATGATGAACTGACACCAACGTTAGCGACCGTAGCAGGTGACACCACACCCCAGGCAGAGGGATTCCGCACGGCGTTGATCGTGTATGTGTGGGTGAAGGAGAAGCAAAGCAATACGGTTGTGGATTTTATGCCGCAATATCGGTATACGTTACCTCCTGCGACACTCAACGACATCTCGGATGCGGACTTTGAGCTGACACCCAAAATCTACTTCCAATCGTTCTTTTCCGGCATGATTCCGGGAATGTCAGGCAAGGCGGACGGGATTCCAATCGAGATGGAGTGGTACTCCTTAGAAGTGCCGGACCCGCGTTTCAACCACCGGGCTTCAAACTGGGTGATCTCGGGCGACCGCAACAATATTCCGCCAATCGGGATCAGTGCGATTGTTCGCGGCTTTTTGGGGCAGGATGGGCGGGATAGCGACATCTTCATGTCCGTTTCCAATACGGGGGTCTTGCAGTCCCCGGGAGAATTGGGCTTCATCATCCGCCCATACGACTTTGACCAAAGCAAGGGGAGGAATGGGGAAGGCGTGCATTTTCGTGATCGGACGGGAAGAGACCCCACGGTTGACGACAGCGACGCGTATTACCGAACGATCCGCCTGTACAACCACACAGGGGACGGGTCGGCAGGCGATCCCGTCACGCAGACGCACGATCCCGTGTTCGAGTATTTCTACGCCGCGAACGCGGACGGGACGTGCGCCGGCTCCAAGACGCGGGTGAACCCCCTCTCCCCGCTCGACACCGTGCTGGAGGCCGCAATCCACCGCACACCCAATGACTATTGGACCGCCAACCAGAACTGCGTCGACGAGAAGTATCAAAACAATTACATTGGCAACAACAAGTCCGCGCAATGGAAATTGTTTGTGGACGCATGGCTGGATGCCCTCACCTTCACGGTTGACACTGAAACCGTCTCGCGACACACGGGGCTGTCCGCCGGCAGACCCTACAGGTCCATCCGCACGGTCTACCCGGGGTTAAAGGACTCGTGGTACGCGCCCCCCTCGACCCCCGGCATCCCATCCCAAACCATCTTTGGCAAGGACGTGGGGTTGCCCCTCTGCGAGGTTGACCGCAAGATGCTCTACTCGTTCTCGCTGGACGCGTTCTCGGACCGCCAGCAACTGTTCCTCTACATCCTGCAGGCGGAGCGAACCGCGCCGGCGGTAGGCGCCGAGACCAAGTCGCTCGCGGGCGGGAGAGCCGTCGCCCTCGTCTGGCGAGACCCCTACCCCAAGAAACGCCCGGAGGATGACATCCTCACCGTAAACAAGGACGATGCGCTGAACTACGATCGATCATCCTGGTACCAGTTGGTAAACGGGTTTGAAAGCACCTATGCCCATCTGTTCCGACGCTCGCCATGGTGGCAGACAAGGAAAGAACCACCGACGGGGAGTAGCACTTCCATCGTCCCGGAGTTCCGGACGGATGGTTACCATGAACACCAAATCTTATTCTTTAAACAGTTGGACAATTAAGGGGGAGCATGAAGAGAAGTCTGTTTGCCGCGGCTCTGGCAATGGCCGGCACGGCGTGTTGGGCGCAAAACGAGGCGGGGACACATTCGCCCATGTTGTTGGATGGCGTCGCGGCGTACGTTAATGACGCGACCATCACCATCTCCGAGGTGATGATACAGGTGGGGAAACCGTCGCAGGACATGACGCGCAGCCAGCAGATGGAGTGGAAGCTGAAGATGTACCAGCGGGTACTGGACGCGATGATTGACCAACGCCTCATCCTCGAGTACGCCAAGAAGAGTAACGTCCAGCTCCAGCCGTGGGCAGTGGATGCCCATATCCGCGAAACCGTCTCCACCTATTTCGACGGTGACATGACGCAACTGTACGATTGGCTGGCGGATCGGAAAATCACGAATGAAGAGTACAAGAAAAAGGTGGAGGAGGATCTGATTCTCCAAGCCATGCGCTACCAGTATGTCACCCGGCGGGTGACGGTCACGCCGCTGGAAATCCGCGCGGAGTACGAAGCGAACAAGGCAAAATACCAGACGGAGACGGCGGTGGCACTCAGCATGATCGTCCTGGCCCCCCCGGAGCAGGAGGCCGAGGGGACTGTCGACGAACGCGCGCAGATCATCGTTGCCGCGCTCCAGGAGGGGACCGTTTCCTTCGCGGACCTGGCGCGGAAATACTCTTGCGACTCGAAGGCCACCTCCGGGGGGGCCTGGGGGAAAATCAACCCCGAGGAAGTCCTCCACGAGGACATCGTGGGTGTCCTCGCCAGGTTGCGGCCCGGCCAGATATCGCCCCTCATCATGCTGAAGGACTACGGGTATATCATCCGCAAGGACGAGCAGCAGGATATGCGCATGCTCACGTTCGACGAGGCCGCCCAATTCGTGGAAGGGCACCTGAGGATGGAGAAATCCGAAAAGATGTACAAGGACTGGGTCAGCCGCCTGCGCGACGAGGCGGCGTACATCAGCGTCTTCAAACTGCCGGAAGTGAAATGAAATGAGGAATGAGGAATTAGAAATTAGGAATTAGGAGGGATGGTATGGATTCCTAATTTCTAATTCCTAATTCCTCATTTTTAATTCCTAATTCCTAATTTCTCATTCCTCATGAACCTCACCTCTCCCTCGCAAGTCAAATCCTGGTGCATTGCGAACGGGTTTCACCCGAGCCGCGCGATGGGGCAGAATTTCCTCATTGACCGCAACGTGCTGGATGCGATTGTCGAGGCGTCCGGCGTCCAGGGGGGGGAGCGCGTGTTGGAGATCGGGCCCGGGCTGGGCGTACTCACGGAGGCCCTGCTCCAGAGGGGGGCCCATGTCACGGCGGTTGAAAAAGAACCCCGCCTCGCCGCGAACCTGATGCAAACCATGATTGGGGA
>WRML01000151.1 GCA_009777165.1 Kiritimatiellota bacterium | reverse complement strand
CGGCAGGGGGCCCAGGACGTAAAACTGCGTCCCGTGGCCGTACAGCTTCTCGCCCGAGAGGGGGCCCGCGCTCCATGTGAAGCGCCGCGCCTCGATGCCGATGGTTTGGTTCAGGGGAGTCACGGGCAGCCTGAAGTCGCCGTCGCGGTTGTCCATGGTCGGCTCGAACGCCACGGTCCACGTGTCCGGCAGGGCTCTTGCGCCGGGGGCCCCCCCCTGGAGGGCGGGCGCCCCCGCGAGCCGCTGGAGGGGGGGGGTGGCACGCACCCGGCCGGGGGTGAACACGACGACGCTCATCTCGTAGGGCTCGAGGGTCAGGCGCACCTGCGTCCCGGTGTCGGTCTCCTGCACGACCTCCAGCGGGGTGGCCCCCCCTGTCCAAGGGTCCCACAACTCCACGGCCCCCCCCTTGACGCGGAACTCGACGACATCGCCCGGTTTCGTGTCCATGACCATATAGATATCACGGGGGCCGGCTTTGCGGTGCAGCGCGCGCGGCGAACAGCCGATGCCGCGGATGTCCTGCGTGAAGGCGTCGCGGACGGCGTCGCGGAGTACGGCGGGGGTCCCCATGCGGCGTTCGGGGGGGAATGCGGCGGCGTTCGCCTTGGCGATCTCGGGGTCGTCGGCGCCGGCACGGTCCGAGACTTCCGGGAGGGGCCCCACGGCGTAGGCCAACCCCCCGGCGCGTGCGAAGGCGGCGGCCTTTTCGAGGCTCGTCCAGCGGACCGCGCGCATCGCGGGGAAGACCAGGGCCCGGTACGAGGCTTCGGGACCCGGGACGTGGAGCCGGCCCCCCCGCACTGCCGCGCGCGCCAGCGACTGGTGGTCAATGAACTCGAAGTTGATGCCCGCGTTGAAGAGCTGGCGTGCGGTCTCGAATGCGGCGTCACGCGCCTCGTTCGCGCCGAGGCCCGCTTCGTAGGGCGCGACGGGATAGATCACCGCCACGTCCGCCGCGAACCGCCCCTGGCTGGCGATGTAGGAGAGGCGCTCGAAGTAGTCGAAGAACGCCCGCATGTGCGCCCAGTAGGGCATGCGGAAATGGTAGCAGGGGGGGGCCCACTCCCAGTGCGAGCCGTAGGTGGAGTAGTAGAGGCCGTGGAGGTTGAGGAGGTTCGCGCCGTAGAGGTAGTTCTCGCGCGTCACCTTCATCAGCACCTCCGGCACGGCCCCCCAGCCGAGGCTGTGGTAGCCCTCCAGCCAGACGCGCGGGCGCTGGTAGAGGTTGGCGATGGAGGAGGAGACCTTGTTCTTGATGAGGTCCGCGCTGCCGCCCGGGGTGTCGTGGCCGGGGGCGGTGTACCAGCGGATGGCGCGGAAGTAGTCGCCGAACTCCCCCGGGTCTGTGCCGCGGCTGCCCGGGTCACAGGCGAAGATTTTGCCGCGCGAGTGGTGCCAGTTGAAGATCGGCTCGAAGTAGCGCTCCTCCATGAGGCTCATGCGCACGTCCGCGTAGTCCATCTTCGCCTTGACGGAGGGGGCCCCCATGTCCACGCCGAAGACGGCGGGCAGCACGTCCTCCAACGCATAGCCCTTGCGCTTGCGGAACGCCTCCGCGAAATCCGCGCACCAGGCGTTGCGCCCCGCGCCGATCTGCAGCTCGTCGTTGAAGAAATAGTTCAGGCCCTTGGACGACCGCCCCGGGGCGTGGTCCTCGAACGCCTGGAAGAACCCCTTGATGATGATCTCGCCCGCGCCCGGCATCATCGGGTTGAACGAGTTCCCCTTGCGCGCGGTCTTGAACGCCCACACGTCGTAGTCCTTGCCCGTGGGGGGGGTCCACACGATTTTCCCGTCCTTCACCTCCAGCGCGACGCTCCCTGTTGGCGACAGGCCTGCGGCGGTTTTCTCGTAGGCGCGCGCGAGGATGCAGTCCGCGCCCACCCCAGCCTCGCACGGCTCGCCGCCTCTCGCGTCCGCAACCTTGCGGCCTTCGAGCGAGAGCGCGTTCCAATCCTCATTCTTGTAGAAGAGGTTGAGGAAGAGGTTCTCGCCGCCGTTGGGCCAGTCGAGCGTGTAGGTGCTCAATCCGATGCCCATGTCGCGCCGCGCGCAGGCCTCCGCCACGGTGCCGAAGACGCGCCACCACGCCTCGGTGAAGATTTTCGGCTCGCCCTGCTCGGTCGGCCATCCGGACGTGTCGAAGTGCGAGTAGTTGACCTGTACGCCGCTGATGCCCATGGTGTGCAGTTTCTCGACCTGTCGCACCAGCCGCGCGGCGTCCAGGTCATCCCCCGTCCACCACCAGAACGGGACCTCATTGTATCCCGCCGGGGGGTTCGCGAAACCGGGATAGACATCCGCCGTTTTCGAACGGTCCGGATACCCCGGCGGCAACGCCGCTATGGCTCCTGCGCACACAAGCGAAAAAGCCATGGCAAGACTTCGCATAAACTTTTCCTTTTTCTTGCTCTCATCGCAAGATCAACACCGTACCGTGTATACGGGAGACGTAGAGGTAGCCGTTGCGGTAGATCAGCCGGGCGTCGTCGGGGCCGATGACGGTGCGGGTGATGCCGGTGAGGTCGAGGCCGGAGGTCTTGGTCAGATCGCCGACGAGCGTGCGCTTGTCTTTGGGGATGTCTTCCGAGACGGTCGCGGTCAGGGTTGACCCCGTGACTTGCACGTGGTCGGCGGTGACGTCGAGCAGGGCGCCGTCGTCAAACCAGAGGCCGCTCATGCCGAGCGTTCCGGGACCGGTCAGGATCAGCGATCCGGTCCCGGCGTTCTCCACACCGAGATCGGCGATGTTGAGCGTGTAGGGGGGGATGTCGGCGACGTGGGAGAAGAGCAGGTGGTTGGGGGCGGTCGCAAGGGCGTCCGCGCCGTCCGCGCTCATCTCGAAACGGAAGCCGAGCCCGGTGTCGCACTGACAATAGAGGATGACGATGTCGTGCAGGCCCTCGTCCAACGTGACGTAGCCGGACTTGCGCCACATATCGTGCGTCCCGTTGTTGTCCACGACGAGGTGGCCGTCAATGAAGACCATGCTGAAGTCGTCGCTGACGGTGGCGAAGCAGTATTGGCGCATCTCGGGGATACGGATCTGACCACGGAAGATGGCGGCGAAATACTCCGCGTCCGGGGCGTAGCCGGGGAAGTGGACATCCCCGTGGGCCGAGCATCCGAAGTCCATCGTCGGGCCGGCCTCCCATGTGGAGGCCTTGTGCGAGAAGGTGGCGTTGTTCGGGTCACCGAGGAACGTCTCCGCACTGCTGGCGCTCAGGAACGCGTTTGAGATGACGGAGGTATTGTGCTCAATCAGGTCGTAGTATTCACCCCACAGACCGGAGCAGACGACGGTGACGTCGCCGTCGGCCTGGATGTGGAGTTTGTCGAGCGACCACACGGAGGATGCGTTGGTGATGGCGAGCGAGATGAACGCGTTCGAGGCGGTGATGTCGGGGGGGTAGCCGCCGCCGGGGGTGAGGGCGAGCGTTGCGCCGTCGGTGAGGGTGACGGAGGGGGCACCCTGAATCTGGTCGGCGAGCATATTCATCCACGGACCGGTGAGGGTGAGCGACTGCCCGCCCACGAACTCGACGGTGCCGCTGAAGTTGTCCAGCCCGTGCAGGAGGGTGGCGTCGCCGCTGCCGATGAAGCGGAGCGTGCCGGGGCCCTCGATGGTGCCTCCGAAGCGGGAGGCCCCCTCGCCGTCGAACGCGACGATGCCGTCGGACCCGGTGACGATGCGCACGTTGCCGAGCGTTCCGTTTCCGGCAAGCGCGATGCCGCCGTCCGTGATGTAGATGGTCCCGCAGAACGCGCTGTTGTCGCCCGTCAGCGTGACGGTGCCGGGGGCGGTCTTGACGAGTGCGGAGAAGCGGTCGCCCGCGAAACTTCCGGCGAACGTGTAGTTGCCGTCGGGCGCGAGGCCGAGGGTGCCGATGGATGCGAGGTCAACGGTGCCTTCTCCGGCGATCCTGCCGCTAGCGGTCAGCATGGGGGCGAGGGTCGCTTCCTCTGCGGTCATGTACGGGCTCATGCGGAGCATGGTGTTGGGGATGAATTGCTTGGGCAGGCCAGGCCCCTCGATGTTGGCGAAGAGGCCGTAGCCGCCGCCGCCCTGATAGTAGGTGATGGCAATCTCGTGCCACCCAGCGGTGAAGTACCCCGTGCCGGATTTCTCGGTGACAGCCTGATCCTGATTGTTCCACACCACGACCTCGCGATCAATGAACAGCATGGATCCGTCGTCGCTTGCCGTGTAGAACGTGTATGTCCCGTCCGCAGGGAGATTGATGTGCCCTTTCCAAAGCACGACGAAACATTCCGCGCCGGCGTTGTAGGGGGGCGGGAAGCCGTTACCGTTATTGTTGAAATTGAACACCGACGGGGTGATCACGGACATGACGTATTCCGGCGAGTCCGCGAGTGCCGCCTCAGCAACCCCGAGGTCTTCGAGTTTCGCCCGCGGGACGGGTACCGCCGACAGGCCCCAGCCGTAGTAGCGGCCGAGCAGTCCGAAGAACGGGCGCGGGGAAGCGAACGTGGTGGCGGCGTCAACGAACAGGGTTTCGCCGATGGTACCGATCGCGTTCATCTCCAGCGTGCCTTCGAGGACGGACGCGCGGCCGAGCGTGAACGCGGCGGCGGAGGTGAGGGTCTGCCGAGCGGGGCCAGTCTTGGCGATGGCCGCGTCGGGCGAGGAGACGATGCTGCCGCTGAACAGGGAGTCCGTGTTCGCGAGGAAGTCGAGCGTCGCGGAGCCCGAGAGCGTCAGGCGCGTGTTCGGGTTGCCCTCAAGGTTGTCCACCCGCGCCGAGAAAAATTCGCCCGGGCGCAGCAGGTCCTGCGGGATGGGGGCCAGCTCCTCCTCGCCGGGGCGCTGCACGAACGCCGTGAGCCCGTAGGCGCTGCCGCCCTGATAAAAACCGATGACGATGGGGTACAGCCCCTCCGCGAGATAGACCGTGTTCGAGACGGGCTCCGAGCCATACGCCTGATCGCGGTTGTTGTTGATGATCTGCTTGCCGTCCAGGTAGAGCGCGGAACCGTCGTCGCTCAACAGGCCGAAGCAATACGTCCCCGCCGTCTCCGCGCGGAAATAACCCGAGTAGAGGGCGGCGAAAAACTCCGCGCCCACATCGAACGGCGGCGGGAAATAGCGACCGTCGTTGCCGAAGTCGAACGTCTCGCCCGCCCCCAGCGTGTCCGTCACCAGCACGGGGGCGTTGTCCGCCATCAGCGCCCGGATCTGGTCAATCGAGCCGATCCGCCCTGTGCCGGGGCTGCTCGCGAATTGATAGTAGTGCGCCTTCAGGCCGCGCGTCTCTTCCAAGGGGGGGGTCGCGTTCGGGTTCGCGACCGAGAACAACAGGCCCGACGCCCCGTTGAGGTGCGTGGTGTTCGGCGTGCGCGACTGGATGCCCATCGAGATGTTGCCCGCATCCACCTCGAAGGGCCCGGACGTGGCGTTGCCGTTCAACACCGCTGTGCCGGTGCCGACCTTGCGCAGAATCATGCTCGGGGCGACTTTCGCCTCCAACGCAAAGTTCCCGTTGTCGCCGACGGTCAGCTCGGTCGCCGCGCCGTCGCTGTCAATCACGTTGCCGACGTTGTGCAGCTTGGCGAACGTGAGGTTATGCCCGTTCACGTCAACCACACCGGGCGCATAGACCGAGACCTCGCCGTGGGGGATGCCGTCCGGGTCAATGACCTTCAACATCCCATTCTCGACGCGCGTCTGCTGGGTGTACACCTGCGGAACGTCCGCGAACAGCGTACCCGTGCCGAGCTTGCGCAGGCCCAGGTTCGCGACCTCGCCGGGGCCCGTGCCGAGCGGTCGCCCGAACGTGCCGGACCACGTGAAGTCCTCGTTGTAGTTGATGCCGAAGAAACCGTTGATGCCGTAGAAGCCCGCGTCGGTGTTCCAGCTGAGGTTCGCGCCGTCGCCCGCGCCGATGGTCGCGCCGCTGTTGAGCGTCGCGATGCCGTCCCACGTGTTGTTCGTGCCGCCGAGAAAGATGCTGCCGCTGTCCGAGGTGGACATGGGACCCGACCCGCTCACGCCGCCGGCCCACGTCAGTTGGCTGTTTGACCACGGGTGCCACTCGAGGC
>WRML01000150.1 GCA_009777165.1 Kiritimatiellota bacterium | reverse complement strand
GGATGCACCTAAAAGAGGCATCCCGATGGGATGCCATGATTTTTTTTTGCGTTCTCTTCTACCGAAAGAAACATCCCTAACGGGATGTTGTTACGGTATGCTTTAAAAGTGATTTCACTATACACCCGTCTCCCGAATCTGCTATACTTCCGGGCATGAAAAATGATTACATCTCATCGCCTCATGCGGGACACGGATCACATGCCTCGGACGATGAGCTTCGCCTCGATCACCCGCCGCGCGGCATCACGGCAAAACGTGTATTCGACGGCATCATCGTCATCAGGATTCGGATGTTCTCCGCCTCGGCGTTTGGATTCCTCTGCTTCGCCTTGTTTTGGAACGGCTTCACCTCGATTTTCGTGTGCCATGCCATTACCATGACCGCTCAAAAGTTCGGGTGGTCCCTGCCAGCCTTCGCATGCTTTCAGGCTTCCAATAAAGGCTCCCCCTCGGCGCTCTGGTTCCTCTGGCTGTTACTCTCGCCCTTCATCGCCATTGGACTCGGCTCGATCTGCATGACGGTTTTCCAGTTTTTTGGGAGGTGCGCAATCCATCTTGGCGTGGATGAGGGCAGCGTCTTCACGGGCATCGGCCCGTTTGGGCGGACACAACGTTTCTCGCCCCAATCCGTCAAGTCCGTTGATGTGAAACAATCAATCATCACATCCACCAAACGTCCAACGATCAAGACCAACCTTGTCATCGAAATGAACAACGGCCGCGAAATCAAATTCCCCGGCCTCGGCAAAATACGCGAGACGTGGCTCGCCTTTGCCCTCGGCAAACTCCTCCGCCACGCGTAGCTACAGCGTCAGCCGTCCGCCTGAGATGTTCAACGACTGCCCGGTGATGTAGTCCGACGCGGACGAGGCGAGATAGACCGTCGTGTCCACGACATCCTCGACCGTCGCGAGGCGGCCGAGCGGGATTTTCGCCGCGAACTTTTTAACAACGTCCTCGCGCGCCTCATGGAGGTTGTTGATGTAGTTTGCTGACATGAACGTCCACACGCCCGTGTTGTCCGTCACGCCCGGGCACACGCAGTTGACCTGGATGTTGTCTTTCGCGAACTCGAACGCCAGCGCCTGCGTGAACGTGATGACCGCGCCCTTCGCCGCACTGTAGTGACTCAGCAGCGCAGAGCCGTTCTTGCCGGACTGCGACGAGAAGTTGACGATCTTGCCGTACTTCCGCGCCTTCATCAGCGGCACGACGTGCTTCACAAAGAAGAACGTGCCTTTGCAGTTCACCGCGAAGATGAAGTCCCACTCCTTCTCCGTAATCGCCTCGACGGGGTTCTGCCCCGCGATGCCCGCGACATTTACCAGAATGTCAATCCGGTTGTCGAAGTGCGCCGCCGCCGCATCCACGACCGCCTTGACCTGCGCCTCGCACGTCACATCCGCCTCCAGCCCCGCGACATCATGCCCGGCCGCTGTCAACTCGCCCATGGCGGCATCCACCCCCTCCTTCTTCAGGTCCGTGATGAACACCCGTGCGCCGCACTGCGCCAACCCCTCCGCCACGCCTTTGCCAATCGCTCCGGCCGCGCCCGTCACGAGCGCCGTCTTTCCCTTAAAGTCCAAAAAATTATTCATAAGGGGTTCAATAATAACAAGACTCCACCCACGTTGCAATATCCAATTCCTCAAATGTCAAAAAAAATGCGCGGGCGGGCACAAGGGGAACTGCCACATTCCACAGGGACACAAAATAATTTATGTTGTAACCTTCGCAACTTTTGTGCTTGCGTTTAGCGCACAGAGCGATGTATCATTTCCCATTACTGTTTCAATTGGGTTGGAGGTGTATCATGAGAAAACTGCGAATGGGTCTTGCGGCGCTTGTGGCGCTGGCGGGCGCGGCCGTTCTGGCGGCGCCGAATCTGTTGATCAATCTGGATGCGACGGATTTCGATCCGGTGGGCATCGCGTGGACGAATAACGGGACATTGGGCGGGACGTTCGTGCCGGTGGGCAACGGGTCGGGGACGATCGCGGAGACCGTCGAGGGGGTCCCGGCGGTGACGTTCACCATGCGGAGCAGGGACGCGATGATGACGAACGGGGTGTCGCCGAACGCGATCTGCGGGAAGGCGCCGTGGGCGTTCGAGGTGTGGGTCTTTAATCCCTCGACGGATGCGGGGTCGGAGGATGTGTTCGCATGGACGGCGCGCAACAACTGGCCGAACGGTCCTGACGGCAGCTGCATGGAGTTCCGCTACGGCAACGACGTGAACAACGCGGTGGAGCATTACAACTCCTCCCAGAACCTCCCGTGGGGGGGGGCGGTCCCGACCGTGGGGCAGTGGCACCATGTGGCCTGCACGCGTGACGCGGGCGGCACGGAGAAACTCTACCTGGACGGGACAATACGGGTCAGCGCGGTCCGGTCCGGGATCAACATCCGCGACGATGTGGGTTTCTTCACGCTCGCGGGCGTGATGTCCAAGGAGGGCGACGGCACGTTCGTCAACGTGGAGCAGACGTTCAGCGGCTCGATCGCGCGGCTGCGCATCTACGACGGCCCGCTGACGACCATCGAGCTCGTCCAGAATTACCTTGCGGAGTGCGCGGAGTTCGGCATCACCCCGGTGACGCCCCCCTCCGACCAGTTCATCTGGATCGGCACGCCGGGGATGTGGGAGACGTGGGACACGCCCGCAAACTGGCTCTACGGCAGCGTCCCGACGGACGACGGGAATGTCAGCTTCGAGAACAAGGGCAAGGCGGGGGACTATGCGGACACGCGGGTCTTCAAGAGCTTTGCGGGGGCGGACGGCGGTTTCGGCATGACCAACGGGCTGGTGTCGGTACAGGACGCGAGCAACAACACGCGCCTGGGGATCGGGGGCGGTGCGGCGTTTGACTTCCGGCTGGAGGGGGGCAAGTTCGAGGTCCGGCGGATGCCGGGGGATGCCGCCCGTTCTATGCACGTGGGCGCGGACGGCGGCTACGGGGAGGCGTTCATCGGCGGGGGCGTCGGGCCGGCGTGGCTCTGCGCGGACCAGGATGTGGCGGTCCCCTACGGGAACATGAGCCGGGGGTACATGGAGATCCTGCCGGGCGGGCTGGTGACGGTGTCGAACGGCAATTTCATCGTGTCGCATGGGGGGGCCAACCCGAACAACGCGACAGGCACGGTGGTCGTCGCGGGGGGGACGTTCCGGCACATGCGCAACGGCAGTGTGTACCTCGGCAACTATAACGGCGCACAGGCGAAGCTCATCGTGAACGACGGGAGCGTGGAGACGCCAGGCGACATACGGATGTCGGATGCCGCGAACGCGGCCAACGTGGCGGAGCTGTTCCTGAACGGGGGTGTGACGTGGATACGGAAGTTCTCCCCCCAAAACACGGCGGTCGCCACGAACATCGTCTATCTGAACGGGGGGGTGCTGCGCAACCGGGAGGGGCTTGCGGACTTCATGCAGGGCCTCACGGCGGCATACGTGCAGGCAGGGGGGGCCCATTTCGACATCGTTCCCAACATCGGTACGGTCGTGGGCGTGTCGCAGCCGTTGCTCGACGACCCATCCAGCCCCGGGGGGGGGCTGGTGAAGACGGGGCCGGGGATCCTGGAGCTTCGGGGGAACAACACGTTCACGGGCAACATCGTCGTGGAGGGGGGGTGCCTGTACCTGCGCAGCGCAGGCGCGTTGCCGCCCGGGGGGGGCCCGGGGAGCATCCTGCTGAAGAACGGCGCGGGCATCAGCTACGAGGTCGCGGGCGGCGTCAGCGCACTGCTGGCGCGGATTGACCCGGCCTCCGTCGGCACGATCGTCTTGCACGGCGCGAACGCGTCCGACGAGGTGGACCTCTCGGGCCACCCGGGCCTGACGTTCGGCTTCGCGGGGGGGGTGACGTACAACCCCCCCTCCGGCACCTACACCCCCCCCGCCAGCGGCCAGCACCGCTTCAGCGTGTTCGGGGGCAACAATTACTACGACTACGTGATCTCCGGCGGCGACAGCGTCGTCCTCGAGGCCAACTCGTCCCCGTCCGCCTACCTCGTCCTGCGGGCCGGCAACACCTTTACGGGGGGGGCCGACATCCTCGGCGGCGTCCTCGAGATGCAGAACGCGACCGCACTGGGGGTCCCTGCCGCCCCGGGGGTGCGCGACATCGGCATCTACAACGGCGCGGCGCTGAAGCTCAACAACGGCGTGAGCGCAACGCTCGCGACGGGCATCGTCGCGCGCATCAAGACGGACTCGCGGGGGGTCCTGCTCATCACCGGGAACAACAACGGCGCGGAGTATGACCTGACCCAGTTGCCGGGCATCTCGATCAGCGCGGACGGGGGGCTGGACTATGACGGCACGTTGCTGACCCCCCACCCGACGGTGGGCTATCACCTCGGGGGGGGGCCCGGGGTCGCAAACAGCGACGGGCTCAAAATACGCAACCTTGCGGACGGCCCGGGGGGGCCCCGCGGGGTGGTCGTGGACTATCCCGGCAACCCGGTGCGCCTCTGGACGAACAACACGTTCACGGGGGGGATCGTGGTGACGAACGGCGGCGCGGTCTCGATGCGCGACAGCACGTCCATGGGGGCCATCCCCCCCGTCCCCGTCGCGGACCACCTCTACATCAGCGGCGGCTTCCTGCGCCCGAACCCGGACAGCCTCGACGTGCCGTACATGGAGTCGCACCCGAACCACGGGCTCACGGTCGGCGAGGGGGGCATGACGGTCTACACGCCCGCCAACAGGTTTTTCGCGTGGCGGGGGGACCTACACGGCACGGGCGCGATCACGAACATGGACACCGGCGCCGTCATCTTCGGCGGCGCGGGCAACACGTGGGAGGGGTCCCTCATCCTCAGCAGCAACAGTGATGACAGCACGTTCGCCGTGGGCTGGGGTAATGATTTCAGTTGGGTGAAGACCAACGTCATCCAGGGTAACGCCATGTTCGGCATCGCGACGGACCTGGACATCACGTGGAGCGACGCGTTCGAGAAGCCGCTGGGCACAGCCCCCCTCTCGGTGTCGCCCTCGTTCGACACGCCGGAGGGCATCTCCTCCAGCGTCGGCCTGCGCAAGCTCGGCGCCGGTACCCTCACGCTCGATATACCCAACACCTACAGGCGCATGACGCGCGTGGACAGTGGCACGCTGAAGGTCGGCGTGGCGGACGCCATCCCGTGGGGCGGCAGCAAAGGCAACCTGCACGTCAACAGCAACAACCTCTTCCCCGCCGGGGTACTGGACCTCAACGGCTTCGACGTGAACGTCAACGGCTTCAACGGGGGGGGGATCGTCACGGATCTGACCGGGGCGGGCAAGACGCTCACCGTCGGGAACAACATCGGCAACAACGGCCAGATTGGAACCTTCTTCGGCACCGTCCAGTCCCCGGCAAAGCTCTTCAAAATCGGCGACGGCACGGAGACGTTCGCAAAGGGCGCGGACGTGAACAGCCTCACCATCCAGCGCAAGACCGTCAACGCGGGCGCGGAGACTTCGTTCGGGAGCGTCACGTTGCTCAACAACGACAGTCAGGACACCGTGTTCAGCGTGGGCGACATCAACGGGCTCACGGGCGAATACTACTGGTTCGACTTCCCCGGCCTGTGGTCGCTGATTGACACGAACAACCTGTTGGACATTGACGTGTTCAACACGTTCCTCGATTCGTACGCGCCCTACCACATCCAGTCCAGCGTCAACTTCGGGGACACCTTCGACACGGGGTGGACAGGCGGGGGGGCCCCCGGCTCGAAATTCCAGAACGGCTTCAACGGCCGCTCGAACTTCTACGGCCGCTGGACCGGGGAGTTCTACGCCGAGGAGGACGGCGTGTATGAATTCGCGACCGCCTCGGACGACGGCAGCGTCGTCTACGTCAACCGCGAGCTTGTCGTCTCGAACAGCAGGAGCCAGAGCTACAACATCAACGACAAGCGCAGCGGCACGATCGAGCTGACCAAAGGCTGGCACGACATCCTCATCGGGTATCTCCAGCAGACGGGCGAGCGCGGCCTCACGGTGTTCATGACCCCCCCCGGCGGCGAGGAGGACCCCCTACCCCAGTCGCTGTTGCGTCCCTACCCCGTGACCCT
>WRML01000149.1 GCA_009777165.1 Kiritimatiellota bacterium | reverse complement strand
AAATTTTCTCCTAGTATAGTATTTTTACGGCGGTTGTCAATTTACCAAGGATTTTAGGTTTCCCCCCGGGTCCGGGGGGGGGGGGGGGGTAATCCCCTACTGCCTCAACATCCATCCGGCGGAGACGCTTGCGGACGTGTGCGCGGCGATCGAGCGGCACACCTGCGCGGTCAAGGCGCGTGTCTCGCCCGACGCGCCGTACCCCGTGGGGCTGCGGCTGTCGGCAGGGGCGGCGGGGGAATTAGAAATTAGGAATGAGGAATTAGGAATCGGGAAAGGGTTGGTGAAATTCAAGGCGTTCCTTGATGAGCGCGGGCTGTTCGTCACGGGTGTCAACGGGTTCCCGTACGGCGCGTTCCACGGGGGGCCCGTGAAGGCGGCGGTCTATCAGCCGGACTGGTCAACGCGCGAACGCTTCAACTACACCTGCGACCTCATCGCCATCCTGGGGGGGGTCCTGCCCGACGGCGAAATCGGAAGCGTCTCGACCGTGCCGCTGGCGTATCAGGAGCTGTTGCCGGACGACGCGAAGCAGAAGCTGTATGTGCGGCAGATCATCATGGTTGCGATTGTGCTGGACACGCTCTATCGGGAAGAGGGGAAGCACATCGTCCTCGCGCTTGAGCCGGAGCCGGACTGTGCGCTGGAGGACTCCGGCACGTTCGTCTCGTGGTTCGAGGAGGAGTTGATTCCCGAAGGGAGGCGTTGGATGAGCGCGCACCATCGGCGGACCCCCGTGGAGGCGGAGGAGATTCTGCGCCGTCACGTCGGCATCTGCTTCGACACGTGTCATTTCGCGGTTGCGTTTGAAAATCCGCTGGCGGCGTTGCTACGCATCGAGCAAGCCGGAATCCGCGTCGCGCGTGTGCAGTTGAGCGCGGCGATCCGCGCGACGATTTCGGAGCGATCGCTGGCGGCGTTGGGTGCGTTCGTCGAGCCTGTCTATCTGCACCAGACGCGCGTGGGCCTGTCGCAGAGCCGCATTGAGCGTTACCCCGACCTCACGGCGCAGACGCTCGAAGCGGTGAGGGCGCATGAGGGGCGCGAGCTTCGGGCGCATTTCCATGTGCCGCTGTTTTGGGAGGGCGACGGCGTCATCGGCACGACGCGCGGGGAGTTGTCGGCGGAATTTTTTGCGCACGTGACGGCGAAAGGCTATCCGCTCGAAATCGAGACGTACACGTTCGATGTCCTGCCGGAGACGCTCCGCGCAACGGACGTGGTCGAGCATCTGGTGAAAGAGACGGGTTGGGCAATGGAGAAGATTAGGAGAAATGAAGGAGTTAATAGTTAATAATTAATAGTTAATAGTTGAGGCTTTAAAATCAATTATTAACTATTCATTATTAACTATTAACTAAAAAGATGAAACTCACAGGACATAGTATTCCTCGCCCCGGCGGATACCGCGAAGTGTGGCGCATCGCGGCGCCGCTGATCCTCAGCATGGGCGCGTACACCATCATGCTGTTCTGTGACCGTATGTTCCTCTCGTGGCACAGCAAGGTTGCGTTTCAGGCAGCACTCCCCGCCGGCATCTTGGCGCACACGTTGATCTGCATGTTCCAAGCGGTCGCAAGTTATTCGGGGACGTTCGTCGCGCATTACCACGGCGCAAAAAAACCTGACCAGTGCGTGCACTCCTCGGTGCAGGGCCTCTGGGTGGCACTCGTCTCGTGGCCGATCATCCTGCTCCTGCTCCCGTTTGGCCTGTGGGTGATGACGCTCTTCAACCATCTTCCCGAGGTGCTTGCGGAAGAGCAGGCGTATTTCACCATCCTGATGATGACGGGCATCGTCGTGCCGCTCAATGCGGCGGCGGGGGGGTACTTCATCGGGGTCGGGCGCACGAAGATCAACCTGCTGGGGAACATCATCGGGTGTCTGCTGAACATCGGGCTGAACTACATCATGATCTTCGGGCATCTGGGATGCCCGGCGATGGGCATCCGGGGTGCCGCGTATGCGACAGCACTCTCGTCATTCACAACGTTTGTCCTGATGATGGTTCTTTTTTTCCGCTCGTGGGCCGTGAAGAAATACGCCTTGCGGAAAAGCAACCCCGACGCGCTGGGCGCTTCGGCGGTGTGGACCATCTGGCGTCCTGACCTGACACTGCTCAAACGGATGCTGCGTTTCGGAACACCGTCCGGCGTGCAGATGCTCATGGACCTGGGGTCGTTCACGATTTTCATCATGCTGACGGGCAGTATGGGGTCCATCGCGCATACGGCAAGCAGTATCGCGTTCAGCATCAACCATCTCGCGTTCGCGCCGCTGCTCGGTTTCGGGATCGCGGCCTCAACGGTCGTCGGCCAGCATCAGGGCGCGCGCAACACGCCTGCGGCGGAACGGGCCGGATGGACCGCGACCCGCATGGGACTCATCTACATGACGCTGATCGGCACCACCTTCCTTCTCTTCCCATACGGGTACATCACGCTGTTCTGCGAGAAAGGAACCGAATTCACACCCGAACTGCTGCACCTCGGGCGGCAGATGCTCGTTATGGTCACGGTGTGGGGGTTCTTCGACAGCGTCTGCATTATCCTCAGCGGCGCATTGAAAGGTGCGGGCGACACGCGTTTCGTGATGATCTACATGGCAATCGGCGGCTGGCTGTTCCTGGTGCCGGGGGCACTGATTATTTTCTGGCTGGGATACGGCATCCTTGCGCTCTGGTTGTGGCTGACGATCTACGTCTGCCTCTTCGCCATCGGCACGTGCCTCCGCTGGCGGTGCGGGCGCTGGAAGCGCATCCAACTGATTCATCACGGCGAACTGGATGAGTTGTAATCGCCCCCCCCCGTCGAGTACATCTCACCGGGTTCGGCGGCCATGCCGTAGAAGGAGGATTGCTCGGCGAGCGCCTCGTAGTCGGGGGCAGGAGTCGCCGCCATGAATGCGGCGAGCGTGTCGAAGAGCCGCTCATGGTCAAGCGCCTCGCACTCCCACACCACCAGCACCTGCCACCCCATCTGCCACAACTGCAGGATGGCGGTTTTGTCGCGCGCGACGTTCCGCGTGAATTTCGTTTTCCAAAATTGCTCGCGCGTCGCGGGGAGTTTCCCGCCGACACGACACCCATGCGAATGCCAAAAACACCCGTGGACAAAAACCACCTTCCTGTGGCGCGGCAACACGATGTCTGGCTTGCCGGGGAGGTGCGCGGCATGCAAGCGGAACCGGAACCCCAGCGCATGAAGCATCCGCCGCACCATCTGCTCAGGTTTCGTGTCTTTGCTGCGGATACGCGACATACACCGGTGACGCTGCTCTGGGGTCATCCGATCCATGCGCCGCGCTTACTTCGCCAGTTCGTCGAGTCTCGCCTTCACCGCCTCCGCCCAGATCGCATACCCCTTGTCGTTCAGGTGGAGCAGGTCGGGCATAATGTCCTTGGGGAGCGTCGCACCGTCGGCGGCGAGAAAGCGCGCGCCGATGTCCATGAAGAACACGTGCTGGTTGTCCGCAAGCGTGGGAAGCATGGCGTTGACAGTCGAATTGCGTACCCGCGCCTGGTCACCCGCCATCTCCCCGCGCGGGAAAATGGCGAGCAGGAGGATTTTCGTGTCGGGCGTTTTTTCCCGCAGGTTCGTGATGATCGCCTGGATACCCTCAAACGTGTCCTGTGGGGACTCTTGGTCGCGGTTTCGGTGACCCGTGTTGTTGGTGCCGATCATCAGCATGATGACCTTCGGATGGCTTTTTTTCCAATCCAGGTTGTTGATGATCCACAACGTCTGCTCGGTACGGTCCCCACTGATTCCGATGTTCGTGATTTTCAGGTCAGGGAAATGCGCGTCGAGTTTCCCGTCCCACCCGTGCGTGATGGAGTCACCCATAAAGAGGTACGGGCACTCGCCCGTTTCGGCTTTCGCCTTCCGCTCCTCAAACCGTTTCATCCAGCCTTCATTCGACGTATGACCCTGCGGTGTTGTCGAAACTTCGCTCGCAGACGTGCTGCCCGCGAGAGCAGCTCCAATAACCAGTGTACAAACCAAGTGACGCATACTAATCCTTTCGTAAAAGATGTTCGATATGAGTTTAGTGCTGTTTCCCGAAAAAGTCAACCCCCTCTGCAGATCGTGTGGCAGATTGATCGTGGTGCCCCCCCTTGCAGTCAATCATACGCCTGTCGCTCACGACCCAGTCCACGCGCATATCGTGCGGTTCGAGGGGGAGGGGGTCATCGAGGATTTGCCAGTCGTAGCAGATACCGATTTTGAGTGCGCCCGGGTTCGCCCGGAACAGGATGTCGTCGTAGATGCCCTTGCCGTAGCCCAGCCGCCCCCCCTGTTTGTCGAACGCCAGCCCGGGCAGGACGAACGCGTCCACGTCCCACGACATCACCGGCACCTGCTCCAGCGGCTCGCGGATGCTGTGCTTGCCCGTGACCAACACCATCAGGGGGTGCAGCTCGCACAGCTGGTACCGCATGTCGAACGGGCTCCACGCCGGCACACAGACCCCCTTCCCGGCCCCCCACAGCGCACGGGCAATGTAGCGCGTCGGAATCTCCTCATGGGTGCTGAGGTAAATGCTCACCCGCAACGCCCGCGCGACCAACTTGTGTTTCCCCCTGGTAACCTTTTGGGCAATCACCTGCCCCGTGTAACGCCGCCGCTCCTGCGAGACCTGTTTACGGCGGCTCCGCATCACGAGGCGGATGTCATCTTTCGTCTGTGCCATCAGAACAACCCCTTCACCTTGCCCGTCGCCGTGTCCACGTCAATTCGCCGGAACGCCGCGTTCGACGCCGTGCCGGGCATCAGCTTGATGTCCCCCGCCACCGGCACCACGAACCCGGCCCCCTGGTACAGCAGGATGTCGCGCACCGGCAGCACCCACCCCATCGGGCGGCCGACCTGCTTCGGGTCGTGCGACAGGCTGTACTGCGTCTTCGCCATGCACACGGGCAGCCGCGCCGTCGCGGGGTCCGCCTCATACGCGGCGAGCTTCGCCGCGGCCTCGGGCGTGAACGTCACCCCCTCCCCCCCGTACACCTCCCGCACGATCGTCCGGATGCGGCGCGACAGGGGGACCCCCAGGTCCGACAGGAACGCGAACGTGTTCGGCTCCTCGCACGCCGCGACGACCGCCTCCGCCAGCTCCTCCGCCCCGGCCCCTCCCTTGAGCCAGTGGCTCGACACCGCGAACCGCGCGCCCGCCCCCTCGACAAACCGGCGCACCAGCGCGTGCTCCGCATCCGTGTCCGTGTGGAAATGATTCAGGCACACGACCGGGCGGACGCCCGAACGCTTCACGATCCTGATGTGCGCCAACAGGTTGTCGCACCCCCTCTCCAGCAGCTCCAGGTTCTCGCCCGTGTAGACCGGGTCCAGGGGGGCCCCCGCCTTGACCGCCGGCCCCCCCCCGTGCAGCTTCAGCGCCCGCACCGTCGCCACGATCACCACCGCGTCCGGCGCCAGCCCCGACGCGCGGCACTTGATGTTCCAGAACTTCTCATAGCCGATGTCCGCCGCGAACCCGCTCTCCGTCACGAGGTAATCCGTCAGCAGGGCCCCCAGCCTGTCCGCGATGACCGAGCTCTGCCCGATCGCGATGTTCGCGAAAGGCCCCGCGTGGACCAGCATCGGCTGCCCCTCCAGCGTCTGCATCAGCGTCGGGTTGACGGCCCGCATGAGCCACGCCGCCATCGCGCCGTCCACCTCCAGGTCCGCCGTCGTCACCGGCCTGCCGGACTTGCTGTACGCCACGATGATCCTGCCCAGGCGCGCGCACAGGTCCGCGAGGTCCGACGCCATCGCCAGCACCGCCATCACCTCCGACGCCACCGTGATGTAGAACCCCGACTCCATCGTGAACCCGTCCATGGGTCCCCCCCTGCCGATCTCGATGTTGCGCAACGCCTGCGCGCAGAAATCCATGGCCCAGCGCATCTGGACGCGCGCGGGGTCAATGTCCAGCCGCGAGAGGTTGCTCACCGCCAGCCGCGCGTCCGTGTAGTTGCGCTCATGCTGCATCCGCGCGGAGAGGGCGACCATCGCCAGGTTGTTCGCGTTCGTGATCGCGTCAATGTCACCCGTCAGGCCCAGCGACAACGGCGCGAGCGGCACGC
>WRML01000148.1 GCA_009777165.1 Kiritimatiellota bacterium | reverse complement strand
GCATCCGAGATGGTGTGGTGCGGGGCACGGAAGGGACGGTGGAACACCAGCGCCTGATGTCTCTTGATGGCCCCCGCGACACTGTGGATACGCGTGGCTTCAACGGCTTCCTCTAAGTTCATCTCGGGGAGGATCGAGGCGATGCGTCGCGCAATCATGGTCTTGCCCGCGCCCGGGGAGCCGATCATGAGGATGTTGTGTCCCCCGCTGACCGCAACCTCGATGGCGCGTTTGGCGGACTCCTGCCCCTTGATGTCCGCGAAATCCTCGACGTTTTCCCGCTCGCGCCGGATCAGGTCGGAGAGGTTCAGCTTCACAGGCTGGAGGGGGAACTGGCCCGTGAGGAAATCAACCGCCTCACGTAAGTTCCGCACGGGATAGATGTCGATACCCTCGACGATCGCGGCTTCTTCCGCATTCTCCATCGGCACGAGAACCCCGCGCTTTCCTTGCCGGCGCATCTCCAGCGCCACGGGCAGCACGCCGCGCACGCGGCGTACCTCGCCGCTCAGCGCAAGCTCGCCGATGAACGCGTAGTCCTCGATCGCGGGCATTTCTGCCGCACCCGTTGCCGCGAGCAGGCCCATGGCGATCGGGAGATCGTAAACGGGGCCCTCCTTGCGGATGTCGGCGGGGGCGAGGTTGATGGTGGTACGGCCGAAGGTGGGGCGGAAGCCGGAGTTGTTCATCGCGGTCCAGACGCGGTCCTTGCTTTCGCGTACGGCGGCGTCGGGGAGGCCCACGATCACAAACTGCGCGTCACCGCGCCCGGCGTTGATTTCGATTTCCACGGTGTAGGCGTTGACCCCATAGACCGCGCCAGAATAGACTTTCGACAGCATGGCTTAATATCCTCTCGTTGTCATCGAATGACACGAACGTTCGCAAAGGATGTGCGTGTCGGTTCGTTTCATTCGAGGACCTCTTTGTGTTTCCTGAGTGTCGGCACGGCGGCGAGCAAGGTTTTGGTGTAGTCGTGCTGCGGGTTGTTCAGCACGTGTTCGGCGGGGCCGTACTCGACAACTTTCCCGGCGTTCATGACGGCGATGCGGTCGGCGAGATGCTGCACGACGCCGATGTCGTGGGTGATGAACAGGTAGGACATCCCATGCCGCGCTTTCAGTTCTTGGAGCAGGTTCAGCACTTGCGCGCGGACGGAGAGGTCGAGGGCGCTGACGGCCTCGTCGCAAATCAGGATTGTCGGGTTTAGGGCGAGGGCACGCGCGATGCAGATACGCTGACGCTGGCCGCCGGAGAACGCATGGGGGTAGCGGTCGAGGAAGTCACCCGCGAGCCCGACCTCTTCGAGCAGGCGCGTGGCGATGGCGCGGCGGTTCTCGCGCGTGGCCAGCTTGTGCACGAGCATGGCCTCCGTGATGAGATCCAGCACGGTGTGGCGCGGGTTGAGGGATTCCTGGGGATCCTGGAAGACCACCTGGACGGCGCGGCGGTAGTCCTGCAACGCCTTGCCGCGGAACGCGAAGATGTCAGCACCGTTGAGGGTGACGGTCCCTTGGCGCGGGCGTTCGAGGCGGAGGATGGTGCGGGCGAGGGTCGTCTTCCCGCAGCCGGACTCGCCGACGATGCCGAGCGTCTCGCCGGGGAAGAGGTCAAGGTCAACGTTGTCCACGGCGTAGATGTGCCCGACGGTGCGGGCGAACACGCCTTTCTTGATGGGGAACCATGTCTTCAGGTTCCGAATTTCGAGCAGCGGTTTTGCTTGCGTTTCCGCATCCTGTGGCGTATGCTGGTGATTCATCATGATGCACTTAACCGATTCCAACTGTCAATGGCGTCTCCCGTTAACACCACAGGAGCGCAACGCGCTCCTGCTGGCTGCCTTTTTGTTCCTGCTTGGCCTCGCAGTCCGTCTCGTTCGTCAATACGTCCTCTAAGGTTTGGGGATGTTCTCCATCTCGTGCGTTGCCGAGCGCGAATCCTCCAATCCCAAAGTCCATTTGAAGAATGCCGGGCGATTCGTGAATGCGTTGATGTGCACACGGCTCTTATTGTTCATGTCGAACGACGTGGGCGTCACCGTGTATTGATCGAGCATCATATCCCAGTTCACCGGGGAAAGGGTAAAGGATGCCCATGGCTGGACAACCGAGTTGCCTTGCAGGTGCGTGACTTTGACCGTCTCTGTCAAGTTGCTGAAGATGGACATCTCCAGCGTCAGGTAGAGCGGGCGTAGGTGAATGTCATTCGCATGGGCGAGGAACGTGAACACGTTTGTCGTCGTAGGGTTGGCGTTAATCCAGAAGCATTCCCGTAACGTCAACTGTTGCGGGGAATCGAGCTTGTTCAGGTAGGTCGGCGCAAACGGCAGGTCGTCAAACCCCTGCAACCAATCCAGGATGTCCGGCGCCAGACCCTGCGCATCCTCGCGGGCGTCCAGCGTCACATACACCTGCGTGTTGGATTGGACATTATTGACGTACAGCGTGTAGCTGTTTGTCGGTGCCAACGGCAAGCGTTCGGTGTCGTTCTCCTTGATCGAGTACAGGCGGTACCAGGTGTCAGCCTGATAAGCGATATTCGTACTCTCATTTTTACGGAGCTTAATCAGGTGGGTGAGGGCGCGGTCATCATTGTGCGAGCCCTTCGCGATGCTGAGGATTGAGGTGATCAGCACGTTGGAGCCGCCGGGCATGGGGGCATCCGGCATCACCTGCCCGATGTTGGGGAGTCCGGGGGTCCAGTTCGACAACCCGATACCTGACCATGTGTTGGTGCTGTCTTCACGGACATACGCGCTTTCCGTCCGTTCGACGGTTCCGGTAAATGAGAGCGACCCGTCGCTGGATTCATACCCGATGTATTTGAACCGCCGTTGTGAATCGGCATTCGCCCATCCCTGACCTGATATTGTGCCCACGCCCTCCATCCAGTCATAGACGATCGCCTGCTCATACATCCCGAGCGGGCGCCTGAGGCGCAACCCGCCCGCCTCAAGCCGCGGCATGATGGTGTTCAGGTTCGCGACGGCGAAATCCACCACCGGCAAGGATTCCGTGATGGGGGGGGGAAGGTTTTGCCAAGGGGGCCCCACGACAAAGAACGCATAGCCGTTTGCCTCGGGATACGGGGATTTCGGCTGCACGTTGAGCGGGAACACGATGGTGTTCGTCGCTGACGTGTCCGGCCAAGCACCCTTGAGGCTCTCGATGCTCCATCCGCCCAGGCTCATCCATGCGGGCATCGCGATTTCAATGTACGGGTTCGCTTGCCACGTCGTCATCCCCGATGGTTCATACACATTCACTTCATTAATCCAGACCGCGCCCGGCGGCACATCATAGACAATATAATACGGAGACCAGCCGCTTGCCTCAAACTGCTTGTTGAAATCCACCGGGAAATACCATTCCGGGTTCACAAAGGTGTCAGGCTTTTGCGCGGTCTCCATCTCACCGGTGTCCGGAGACGCATACTGCGCCCAGACCAGGTATTGAACGACCGTGTTGCGTTCCTGTTCCGGGATACTATACAATGCAGACGGTAATCGTGTACGGTAGGTACGGTTCACGGGGTCAACCAAATCCATGTCCAAGGTGTGTTGCTGCATCAGGGGCGCCTGCTTCACCCCCCACGTGTTGGTGCCAATCACATACGTGACATGCATCCGGATGTCGTCAGGCTCAAACAGCATATTCGTCAACTGCGCCTCAATGCCGATATCCTGTCCTTCCAGCGGCTGGCGCGTCGCGACCCAGACCGGGCCGTCGGTCAACATCAGTCTGACGTTCGAGATGTCAAACTTCGCGTAGATTTGCTCCGTCACCACAATCTCATCAATGCAGACGCGCTGGGCGGTCGCCAACCCTGATCTGACCCCTTCGACGACGAGTTTCATCATGGTGTAATCATTGATATTGGTCAGCAGCAAATCAAACGGGCGGTAGAACGCATTGGTGATGGACGTGAACACGTGCACCTGTTCCCATGCCGAATCCGGAAGCAGGGGACTCCAGGCGTCCTTGGTCGCATATACGGCGATCTCGGTGTTGGCGACGAGCGCGTTGGTCGGATCATACGTCCGCGCAAGGAACGACAAACGCCCAAACCCGTTCAGTAATTTCGGGGACATGATGTACGGGTCTGCCATGTCTTGGGGATCGGGCATCGTATCCACGGACACGTTGTTGTTCAGGGCGGCATTGCGCCCGCCATCCACGCCGTCAACCCACCACCTGTTCGTCTCGGTGTTGGTGATTTTGGTATTGTACGCGACCCAATCGTTGGGCGAATTGGTCGGGTTGTTCCAAATGGTGATATTGTCGAGCTCGATAATCGAGTGTGTCGAGCTTTGCGCACCCCCGCCATACCAGTCATTCAAGAAACGGACATACACATTGGTCGCTGCTAAGGTGCCGAAGTGGATGCTGACGGTCGTCCAGTCGGGATTGTTGCAGGGGATGTTCGTCAAGGGAGTCCACCCGGTGAATAAGGTGTCATCGGGCTGGAGATTGGTCATATACTGGATCTGGATCGCCGTCTTGTTCGTGGTGAGCGAACGGTAGTCAAACGTGATGGTGCCAACACCCATGATTTGAGGCGACCGGACCGATTGCGGAATATCCAGGTTCGCCTGCGTTCCATCCAAGTGCGCCGAAATGCGGTTGTTGACACCACCCGAGGGGGCGTTCGTGACCAACCGCCCCTCCGTCACCGCCCAACCGCTCTGGACCGTGTTTTCCCCGCGCCAGCTGGTGACTTCAATGCCATCCACGACCACATCGGAACTCGGCAGATGCGATGCCGTCCCCAACACTTGCAGCCGCACACTCTTCGAATTAAGGCCTCCAGACGAATGGGCGAGTTCGATGGGGGCCTGGATGTTCGCGTAGACGAAGCTCGTCAACGCATACGTGCCGTGCGAGATCCAGGGCCCGTTGATGGTCTCCCCGGTCAGTACCTGCACGTGATTGGTCGGTACCAAGGATCTAATAGCGCTGCCCGCCAGGCTGTGCAACGGTGACGCCGCCCAATCGGTCTCTGCCATATTTACCGGCTGGCTGGAAGATGATGGATCTTCATTAGGACCCAAGATTGTCCCTCGCATCCGCATGGACATCACCTCCATGGTACAATCGGCGGACATGACGCCAAACGTGCCGGATTTAATGCTGGATGAAGAGGAGTCGTCGGTAACCGAGATTTCATTGAGGCCCGACGCAAACCTCCCTCTCAGCTGGACACTTGCCCCGGCCGTATACAGCTGGAATTGCGGTTGATACGTGTCCACATAGTTCGCCAGCATATCCCCAGTTGTCGTCGCTAAATTTGTGAAGATTGACGTTTTTAACGTGGTTGGAAGCCCGTTGTCCCATCGGATCAGATCCTGCTGGATAATCGCATCCCGGATCGGAGTGCGAAGCGTGCCGATATCGACAATATCATACGGGTCTACGACATGCGTCAGCCGGTATTCATAGAACTTGAACGGGGACTGGTAATACGCGACCAACGAGAAGGACGGCCTTTCAGGCGAAAGTGAATCCAACTTGACCTCCGCTTGGATCAAATAGTTACTCGCGGTATAGTGTTTTGTATGGACGGTGGCATTATAGTTGTAAGCGCCCGGGGTAATCTGCTGGCTCAACCGTGCTTTAAACGATGCCGTGCCCAACCCGCGGATCACCTCCCTCTGCCTGTCATTCCCTTGGATATAACCCAGCCCGAGGTAGGAGTTGCCGCCCAGTAAACGCACGGCTTCATTGCGCCATGCTTGGCTGAGGGGTGCATCCGGTGGGCCGAGCTCTGCGGTGCGCTCCACCACATATTCAAAGCTGGACGCCATCCAGTCAATTGTCCCCACGTTATTCTCCGGCAACAGGAACGGCTGGTTGATGCTAGGCGCATGATCAATCGAAAACGAATTGTTGATGACCGTGAACGTGTTCGTTGGCCAGGTGTCGAAGTTCTGCGAGTACGCCGTCTTGGGGTACTTGTCCGCCGCATCCGTGAATTGATTTGCGCCGGCATCCCCCACGTTCCACGCATTGAAGTTCTGATACTCCCCGCGGCTGGCCACAAAGTTCGTCTGCGCCGTGCTGAGCGTCAGGAAGACATAGTTCGCGTCCTC
>WRML01000147.1 GCA_009777165.1 Kiritimatiellota bacterium | reverse complement strand
ACGCATTGAACAGCGTCGTCTTCCCGCAATTCGGCTGACCGGCCAACGCGATCTTCATCATCCCCCCCCCTCCGCCTCCGCGAGCTGGACGCTGATGAGCTTCGCCTCCGCCGTCCGCAGCGAGATTTCGGTCCCGTTGACCATGAAGCTGCGGGGGTCCCCCAGCGGCGCGATTTTCGACAGCCGCACCGCCGCCCCCCGGGACAACCCGTACGAGGCGAAACGGCGGCGGTTCAGCGACGACGCCAGCCCCACGACCACCCCCCTCTCGCCCGGCCTGAGACGGTCCATCGTCTTCACGTTCAGGAACTGGCGCAGACGCCCGTACGCCACATCATCCAGCTCATGCTCCAATTTGCACGCCAGCGAATCCGCGTGTTCCGTCGGCAAGTCCAGGCACTGCGTAAGGAACCGCTGGAGCGTCTGGTGCTTCCCGATGACCTTCGACGCGACCTGCTCCCCCTTGCGCGTCAGCTCCACTGGCTGGTACGAAACATACTGCACCAGCCCCCGGTCCGCGAGCGTCTTCAGCGTCGCCGTGACCGACGGTTTGGTGATGCCTAACTGTCTCGCGATGTCACTGACATGGGCGTGGCCGTCCCGCTCCGTCAGGCGCGCGATAATCTCCAAGCAATCCTCTGCGCTGGTGGTGGTATTCATTTCGCCCGAAATGTTAGCATACCCTAACTTTCGGGTCAAGAGAAAAAATGACGACGGCATTCAGAATCATGTGTGAACGTTATACCATTTGCATCGGCGGGGGAAACATGTTATAGTATCGGCTTTTTTAGGAGGTCATTCCAGCGAATACGAATGCAGAGCGAACCGTGGGGCTTGTTGTCCCACAAACGTTGACACTTGCGCTCCCACCTGAAGGGTTCAGGCTCGAGAGGGGGGGTGTGTTGCCGGGAATCACGGTGGCGTATGAACGGTGCGGCGCAGTCACGCCGGGGAACGAAAATGTGATTTTCGTCTGCCATGCGTTGACAGGCGATGCGCACGTCGCGGGCATCCGGCCGGGCGAGACCGAGCCGGACGGTTGGTGGGAGGGCATGATCGGTCCCGGTAAAGGGATTGACACCGACCGCTATCAGGTTATCTGCGCGAACGTTCTGGGCGGATGCAAAGGCACGACAGGGCCCTCGTCGATCGCGTTGAACGGGAAGCCTTACGGATCGGCGTTCCCGAAAATCACGGTGGGTGACATCGTCGAGGTACACCGTCTGTTCCTGCGTCAGCTGGGCATCACGCATCTGGCGGGAGTCATCGGTGGCAGCTTCGGCGGGATGCAGGTGCTGGAATGGGCGATCCGCTACTCGGATGAGATTGACCGCGTGATGCTGGTCGCGACCGCGGCAAGCCTCAACTCGCAAGCGCTCGCGTTCGACATCGTGGGGCGTCATGCGATCGTCGCGGACCCGCACTGGCACAGGGGCGATTACTACGAGGACGAGCATCAGCCGCACAATGGCCTGTCCAGCGCGCGCAAGCTGGCGCACATCACGTATCTGTCGCAGGATCTGATGGACACGAAGTTCGGGCGCGAGAAACGCGAGGAGTGGCTCGCCGCAGATGCCCCATTCAAACAGCGCATCGAGGACACCTTCGGCACATATTTCCAAATCGAGAGTTACCTCCAGCATCAGGGTGAGAAATTCATCCGCCGCTTCGATGCGAACTCGTACCTGCACATCACATTCGCGATGGATGAGTACGACGCGACGGAGACGTACGGCTCGCTGGAAGCGGCGTTCGCGAAACTATCCTCACGGGTCTTGGTTGTCTCACTGAGCGGCGATTGGCTCTTCACGCCAGGGCAATCCACCGACATTGTGACCGCATTGGTCAAGCAGCAGAAGCGGGTGTCGTATTGTCACCTGGAGACAGGGGCAGGGCATGATGCCTTCCTCACGCATATCGGTGACCTCATGCGGGTCATCGCCGCTTTCTTGGCAAGCCCGCAGGAAATCGCGGAGCAAGCGTCGTTCAAGCAGTGGCAGGTGCGGCATTACCAGGAGGTCGTGGATCTGATTCCGGAGAAAAGCCGTGTGTTGGACTTGGGGTGCGGGAACGGCACGCTGCTGAACATCCTGAAGACGCAGAAACAGGTGACGGGCAACGGCGTAGAGATTGACGTGAATCAGGTCGTCAAGGTGATCGGCTCCGGCTCGGACGTGCTGTTAGAGGACGTTGACGACGGGCTCACCATGATTCCCGACAACAGTTACGACTGCGTGGTGCTGAGCGAGACGTTGCAGACCATCAAACGCCCGCGCGATTTGCTCTTGCAGATTCTGCGGGTCGCGGACGAGGCCGTCATCGCGTTCCCCAACTTTGCGTGTATCGGTGTGCGGGCGCAACTGTTCTTCGGCGGACGGATGCCCAAGGGCAAGCAGATTCCCTACGAGTGGTACAACACGCCGAATATCCACCTGTTCACGCTTAAGGATTTCCTGATGCTGTGCGAACAGGAGGGGATTGTCGTCAAGGATGTCCTTTGCAGGGCCAGCACGCTTACCGGACGCTTCTTGCTCGCACTCGGCTTCCGCAACTCCGGCGCCTCGAAAGTGACCATCCGAATCATGAGAAAGGAAGCGCCCTGACAACAAGCTGACGCCCTTGTGTCGACGAAAGGGCACAAGGACGCAAAGATGCCCCCAAAAAGGATGACGTATGAAAAATTGGATTGATCAAAACGTGGATGCCATTACGGACGCGCTCTCCCCTTGCCGGGGATGCTTTATCGCGAACACGAAGCGCGACATCAACCTGCCCGGCACTGCCGCGATCACTGCCGTGCTGGAGAAACTGCTCGGCGTGTTGTATCCAGGTTGCCACGGACAAGCCCCCGTCGCGCATGAGAACGGTCATGTGCTGATCAAGGAAACGTTGAGGCTAATCGCCACGGAGCTTTATGACCAGGCGCACCGCACAGTGGAGTACGCCTGCAAGCACGCCAAATGCATCTCCTGCGGCGACTGTCAGGAACAGGCGCGTAAGACCGTGACGGCGTTGCTCGAAGGCCTCCCCGCCATCCGCGGGATGCTGCAGGAGGACATTCAAGCCGCATACGAAGGCGACCCCTCAGCCCGCACGACGATGGAGATCGTCATGAGTTACCCCGGCCTTTACGCCATCACCGTCCACCGCATCGCACACGCGCTGTACCAGCAAGGGCTTCCGCTCATCCCGCGCGTCATGAGCGAGCACGCGCACGCTAGGACCGGGATTGACATCCACCCCGGCGCGTCCATCGGCCCGGGCTTCTTCATTGACCACGGTACGGGCGTCGTCATCGGCGAGACGTGCCGTATCGGCCGACGCGTGAAACTCTACCAAGGCGTCACGCTCGGCGCGTTGAGTTTTGCGAAGGACGAGACCGGCGCCCTCGTCAAAGGCGGAAAACGCCACCCCGACGTCGAGGACAACGTCATCATCTACGCCGGCGCGACCGTTCTGGGCGGCGACACCGTCATCGGGCACGACTCCGTCATTGGCGGCAACGTCTGGCTCCCCCATTCCGTCCCCCCCGGCTCAAAAGTCTATAACCGCTCCCCCGCGCCTGTGATACACTAAAAATCACAGGAGCACATCGAGGAGTTCGGAGGGGGATTCGACTGCGGCGGTAAAGGTGGCGTCACGTTGCTCGCCGAATCCGAAACGGCAGAAGCAGCTTCGGATGCCTGCGCGTGTTGCCGCGTCGAGGTCGGTGAAGTGGTCGCCAATCATCCAGTCGTTCCCGTCGAGGGGGGGACCCATGCGTTCGGCAGCCAGATGCAGGGGGGCGGGGTCGGGTTTGAGGAGGGGGCAGTCGCCGCCGCCGATAATGGCGTCGAACACATCAAGCACGCCCAGCCCTTCGAGGATGGGGCGCGTGAACAGGGCGGGCTTGTTCGTGACGATTCCGAGTTTCCAGCCGCGCGCCTTGAGTGTGCGCAGGACAACATCGAAGTTGGGATACAGGATGGTGTTGTCGAGAAAATGTGCGCTGTAATGGAAGCGTTGGCGTTCGAGGAGCGTATCAATCATGCCGGCGCATTCCGGAATGGTGCGGGCGAGTAACGTGCGTACCCCCTCCCCGATGGCGGCAACGACCGCGGCTTCGGACAGGGGGGGGAGCCCGAAATCGTTGCGGGTGAGGTTCACCGCCAACGCGAGATCCGTGCGGGAGTCAATCAGTGTGCCGTCTAAATCGAACAGTGCGGTTTTCATTTTCCCAGTATATGTTTTTTCGGAGACCCGTGTCCAGCAATTAGTGTTCAGTCCGTTCAGTCTGTTCCAAATCAAACGCAGCCCCACAGTCATTGCGTATTGTGCCGCAGGGATAAACGTGGTATGATTTATCCCTTTCAACTATCGAGGATTAAGGTGGAGCTATGGGTTACGAGAAAATTACAGTCCCGTCGTTTGGCAGTGCAATCACCATGGACGCGGATGGCGCGCTGAGGGTGCCGGATGTCCCGGTCATCCCGTTCATCGAAGGGGACGGTATCGGCGTGGACATCACGCGGGCGGCCATGACGGTCTGGAACGCGGCGGTGGAGTCGGCGTATGGCGCGAAACGCAAGATCGCGTGGATGGAGGTCTATGCCGGGGAAAAGGCCAACGCGGTCTACGGCCCGGACACGTGGCTCCCGAAGGAGACGCTCGACGCGTGCCGCGAGTATGTGGTCGCCATCAAGGGGCCCCTGACGACGCCCGTGGGGGGGGGGATCCGTTCCATCAACGTCGCGATGCGCCAGGAGCTAGACCTCTACGTCTGCCTGCGTCCCGTGCGCTGGTTCAAGGGGGTCCCCTCGCCCGTGAGGCGGCCTGACCTCACGGACATGGTGATCTTCCGCGAGAACACGGAGGACATCTACGCGGGTATCGAGTGGTTCAGCCAGACGGACGGCGCGAAGAAGGTCATCGCATTTTTGCAGGGCGAGATGGGCGTGAGGAAAATCCGCTTCCCCGAGACCTCCTCCATCGGCATCAAACCCGTGTCGAGCGAGGGGTCGAAGCGCCTCGTCAAGGCCGCGCTGGCCTACGCGGTCGCGAACGACCGCCGAAGCGTGACGCTCGTACACAAGGGCAACATCATGAAGTTCACCGAGGGGGCCTTCCGCGACTGGGGCTATGAGCTTGCGCGCGAGGACTACGGGGCCTCGCCCATTGACGGGGGGCCCTGGTGCGCGTTCAAGAATCCGAAGACGGGCCGCGAGATCGTCGTCAAGGACTGCATCGCGGACGCGTTCCTCCAGCAGATCCTCACGCGCCCTGCGGACTACGACGTGATCGCGACGCTCAACCTGAACGGCGATTATGTCTCCGACGCGCTCGCGGCGTGCGTGGGGGGTATCGGCATTGCGCCCGGGGGCAACATCAACTACACCACGGGCATCGCCTGCTTCGAGGCCACGCACGGCACCGCGCCGAAGTACGCGGGCCTCGACAAGGTCAACCCGGGCTCACTCATCCTCTCGGGCGAGATGATGCTGCGCTACATGGGCTGGACCGAGGCCGCGGACAAGATCATCCGCGCAATGGATACTGTCATCGCCGCCAAGACCGTGACCTACGACTTCGCGCGTCTCATGGACGGCGCAACGGAAATCCCGTGCAGCGCGTTCGGAAACGCCCTCGCGAAAGAGATGAGTGCCTCGTGACTCCTCTCGACACCCCCCGACGGCCATCGACGGCTCTTCTATGCACTCACTCGATATCCATAAGCGATTCATGCGCGAAGCGTTGCGCGAGGCGGTGAAGGCAGCCGATACGGGCGAGGTCCCCACGGGCTGCGTCATTGTCCGAACGGACAAGAAGGTCAGGGGTCAAGGGGACAAGGGATACGCTTCGAAACCTGAACCCCTGAACCCCTTAACCCCTGAGTCCCTTAACCCCTTAACCCCTGAGTCTCTTAACTCCTTAACCCCTGAGTCCCTTAACCCCTTAACCCCTCAAATCATCGCCCGCGCGCACAACCAGACCGAACTGCTCAAGGACGCCACGGCACACGCGGAGATCCTCGCCATCACCCAGGCCTCCGCCGCAACGGGCGACTGGCGACTGACCGACACGATCCTGTACGTCACGAAAGAGCCGTGCGCGATGTGCGCCGGAGCG
>WRML01000146.1 GCA_009777165.1 Kiritimatiellota bacterium | reverse complement strand
GGTCTTGGTGTGTGTGGCCGGGCGTTGGCACGTGGAGCAGGCTCCAGTCGAGAAGGGGGCGCCAAGCCGCCGCACTCCAGAGGTCACGCAATAACTTCCTTTGCGGCACGAACATCGTCAAGACCGCAAAGCAGCCGTGATGTGTTTTCTGGAAACTGGCAACTGGAAACTCGAAACTAGACGCCAACGGAGTCTTGATGTGTGTGCCTGGGCACTGGCGCATGGAGCAAGCTCCACGCATGAAAGCGGCGGCAAGCCGCCGCACTCCAAAGGTCACGCGGCAATCCTCCCTTGCGTGTGGCGGTCGGAAATTATCAAGTGCCAGCAGAAGTTGAGTTCCATCACGCCAATCATTCTCACCACACGATCTTGCGGGCCTCGAAGACGGGGCCGTCGGTGCAGGTACGGGCGCGGCGGATGGTGCCGTCGGGGGCGCGGATGTCTTGCACACAGGCCAGGCAGGCGCCGATGCCGCAGACCATGTGGTTGTCGAGCGAGAGCCACCCCGGCGCGTCGTTGTCCATGGCGCGTTGGCTGACCGCCTTCAGCATCCCGTCGGGGCCGCAGGCGTAAAGCTCGACTTGCCGGCCCTCCGCTTTCAGGCGTGCGATCTCGCGGTCGAGCGGGAGCGTGACCAGCCCGGCCTCGCCTTGCGAGCCGTCCTCCGTGGTGATGCACACGGGCCACCCCATACGCTCAAAACGGTCGCTGACCAGAATGTCGTCGGCCGTGCGCCCACCGATGAAGACGATGCCCTTGCACGGCAGCCGTTCGGCGAGGAAACAGAGCGGAGCCACGCCGTAGCCGCCGGCGACGAGCAGGGGGACGCCCGCAGGCGTGAGCGGGAAACCGTTCCCGAGGGGACCGAGGACGTTGACGGTGTCGCCCTCCCGGAAGGTGTTCATTTTCCCGGTGCCGCGCCCGACGACCTTGTAGAGGATGTGGAGCTTGCCGTCACTCGCGCCGAAGATGCTGAATGGGCGGCGCAGAGCGGAGTCTTCGAGGGTCGGGACGCGAACGTGGACGAACTGCCCGGGCGCGGCGGTGTCGGCGATCGCTTTCGCGTCGAGCGTCAGGGTCCAGTACCCGGCTTGGAGCGGGGCGTGATGGAGCAGGTTACAGAGTTGGGCATTCATAAGGGTAATGAGGAATTAGGAATGAGGAATTAGGAATGAGGAATAAGGAATGGGGAATGGGGAATCAGAAAAATGGGTTTCCAATTCCGCCTTCCGCCTTCCTCGTTGACGTGGATTCATTGCGGGTTTTCGGTTGGGGGTGCGATGAGGCTTTGCGCCTCGATGTAGTCAATGCGGGCGCGGGCGCGTTTGATTTCGGCCTGGATGAGCGCGGCGGTCTCCATCTGCCCCTCGACGGTGAGCCTCCGCTGGAGGGCGAGGAGCTCTTGGACATAGTTGTCGGTGCTGGAGATAATCTGCTCGGCACGGGTACGCCGCATCTCGTTGCGCAACTGGTGATACTTGCGTTGGAGCTCGGAAAGTTCCGTCGGGTAGGAGATGAAATGTCGGGTCTGGATGGTGCGGTCGGCATCGAAGCGCACCATCTCTTTGCGGACACTCTCCCAGCCGATGTAGTCGCCGGCGCGTTGGAAGTTGTCCATGAGGTCGGTCAACTGCGCCGTGTATTTTTCGGGCCATTGCGCGACGTTCTGGGTCGCGGCAACTTCCGCCGCCGCAAGTTGATCCTCGAACGCGGCCCGCAGATCGGCGACCTCTTTTTGTCCGTCTTCACTGGATGGCGCGAAGCCGGTGTCGGGGTCTGCCGCTGCCTCGATGTATTGGGGCAGGTGGCGCACGCGTTGAATCTCGGTATTGACGGTCGCGGCGAGCTCCATTTTACCGTCGCGCGTGTAGACCTTGCGGGTTTCCGTCAAGTCGTTGATGTAGTTGTTGCAGAGGGTCAGCAACTTGCGGTTGTGGGTCTGCTTGAGGTTCGCGACGTTCTGATGGTATTTGACCCGCAACAGCGTCAAGTCCGCGAGCACGTCGTCCTCCTCGTCGTCCTCCAAGTCCCCGATTTCCTTTGTGAGTGCGAAGTGGTTGCGCTCATTCCGCACGTTCTCCCAACTGATGAAGTCGCCGGCGCGTTGGAAGTTATCCATGAGGTCGTCGAGCTCACGCAGGTACTCTTTGGGCCACGCCTCCATATCGTCTTTCCGCGCGGTCTCGTGTTCGTCCATCTGCGCGTTGTACGCCTGTTTCTTCTGCTCCAGCTCGTCGGGCGCTTGGTCCCCCTCCCCCCCTGTGGCGACCCCTTCCGTCCCTCTCTCCTCGCGGGGCTTGATGTAGTCCGTCAACGTCGCCCCCGTCGGCAACCACCGTTGCGCGTAGGACTGGAGCAGGGGTTCCAGCAGACTCTCCTCGTACAGCCAGATGCCCACGCGGTAGAACTGGTACGGCGCACGGCTCGTGGCCCCACCCTGGAGGTGCCGCGCGACCATCGGTAGAGCCCCCAGGTAAATCAGCAGTGTGATCAGCACGACAGACGCGGTGTACATGCACTGATTGCGGATCTGATGCCAGCGGATGCGTTTGCGGATCTGCCGGCACTCGGGATTGTTCGGCACGACCGTCTTCAGCAACTCGTCGCAGATGCGCGACGCGGTCTGCCAATCACGAGTGTTCAGTGCCTGATTGGCGCGTTGCAGGTCACGCTTGAGAATGAGTCCCGGCAGCTGCTGTTCCTCGTGCGCGAACGCATGCTGGCTCTGGCTTTCCGACAGCTCACGGAACTGCTTGATGAACAATGCGGCGCGCTCGAAATTTTCCGCGCGGATCTCCATCGGGATCTGATCCTTCAGCTTGTTGCGCCGCTGGACATTCTGCTCCGCCTCTGCGCGCAAATCGGAAATCTCGTTGATGAGTTTACGTCCCTCGGGCCCTGCCGGCTCGAACCCGTGGATGCGGCCCGCGAACTGGTTCACGCGCCCGAAACGGCGTTGCGCCGCTGCCTCCTTCATCTTCTTCAGCACCGCCTGCACCATCTCGTATGCGCGCGCGTCGGCCCCGCAGTTGCCGCAATACTGGATGCCCACGAACGAGTCCGCGCCACACTCCGGGCAAATCTCCGAACCGTCCCACCCGCACTCCGCGCAATATTTGAGCGAGAGCGGATTCACCGCGTCGCACCACTTGCACCGCCACGTCGTCTTGACCGTCGGGAGCTCGATGCGCGTCTTGTTCTGAATGGAACTTAACTCATCCGCGAACGCCTGCGCCGACTGCCAGCGTTGCTCCTTGTCCGTCGCCAGCGCCTTGACCACCGTCTCGCGCAACTGTACCGGAACATCGTGTTCGCGGAAGTAACGCGGGTTCTGACCCGTCAGCACGAAATAGAGCACCGCGCCCAGCCCATACACATCCGAGCGCTCGTCCGAGAGGCTCGCGTCGGACTCCTGCTCGGGGGCCCCGTAGCCGAGCGACAACAATTTCTCGCCCGGCACCGTCAACTTCGATTCCTCCTTCTGCATCAGGCGCGCCAGCCCGAAGTCAACGATCTTCGGCTCACTGGATTTATCGAGCAGGATGTTGCTCGGCTTGAGGTCGCGGTGGATGACCCCGCAGGTGTGCGCATAGGCGACCGCCCGCGCGATTTTGATGGCCAGCGCGATTGCGTTGTCCGTCGTGTACTGCCCATGGCGCGCCACGTGCTGGTCGAGCGTGAGCGGGTTGTTCGGCTTCACGAGGCCCCCGTCCTGACGCTCCTTCTGGACCTCCGGGTCATCCGGCCCGGCGATGTACTCCATCACCATGTAGGGTCCGTCGTCATCCTCGCCCAGCGCGTAGATGTGGATGATGTGCGCGTGGCTCAGAGACGCGACCGCCCGTGCCTCGTGCAGGAACCGCTGCCGCAAGGGGGGGCTCGCCAACGCTGGCGCGTTCAACCGTTTGATGGCCACGAACCGCCCGAGCTGACGATCCCGCGCGAGGTAAACGATCCCCATGCCGCCATCGCCGATTTTGCTGTAGATGGTGTACTGATCGAACAGCTTCTCATTACGCGGCGATTCCAACGCCTTCGGCCCTCCCCCCCCTTGGCCGTCAGCGGAGGGGGAGAGGATAATCCGCTCTGTCGGCGGCACCTGAATCCGAATTGTAGGGTCCTCTTTCACGCAACCATGTTTCTCCCGTTTGAAAGCTTTCAGTTTAAAGAACCCGCTCGCGGAAGTACAGGATAAAATTTGGAAGTTGGAATTTTGGTTTCGCCCTTCACGCGTTCGAAACGCGCTTTCGAACGCGTGGTCTTTTCCCTGTTGACCTTTTTCCCCGCATGCGTTATGCTGTTCATGTTTTTTCAAAGCGATCAAAGGGAGTAAGCGTATGGAAAAGATGATGGGCATGGTGTTGGTTGTTGGGGTTGCGGTCTCGGCGCTCGGCGTGACGAATCGTATCACGGTGCCGCCGCTGACCTTACCCGAAGGCATCTCGCAAGGGGCCGAACCGGGGAATTGGAAAGCGGACTCCGCCTTGCTCGATTACGCCGCAACGGAAAAAGCGGCGCGGGCCAAGGAGGCGTCGGGGCAGTTCGCGGAGGCCCTGACCCTGTGGGAGCGCGTGCTCGACCGGACGACCTGCACGGAAGAACAGCGCGGCAAGGCCCGCGAGCGGGTCAAGGCGTTGCGCCCGAACGTGCAGATCAACAGGGATCCCGGCAAGGCGCAGAGATGGAATGTCCTGGTGGTCGTCTATCAAGAGGTCAAAGGCGAACGAACCGAGGCGGATGGGACCGTCAAGCAGATCCACCAGACGTTCACGGACAAGGATTTCGAGCAGATCGGGAAAAGCCTTGCCGGGTTCCGCGACCTGGTGTTCGAGTGGTCATCCGGGATTTTGCTGTTGGATTTCGACTTCGTGTTCGTAGAGGAGCCGATCACGCGCATCCCCGAACGAAAAGCGTTCCCGTTGGAACCGCGCGATATCGCACAGGAGTATCGGAAAGTCGCCGACAAGAAGAAGTTCGACACGGTCATCGGCTATGTCAAATTCAAGGGGAGCGAGGCCCCGGGCTTGTCGCGGCCCTGGACGGCGGCGATGTACGGGCGGGTCGGCGAGCTGGGCAACGCGGGCTTCATGATGATACCGTGGGGGCCGGACTACCCGTACCGAGGGGAGTTGTTCGGCGAGATGGAGCTGCACGAGTGGCTACATCAGATTGACGATGTCGTCCATAAACGCTTGGGGTATCCGCGTGGGACGTCGCGCAATCCCGATGACGGGCGCACCATGAACGATTCCCGCACCGACGGCGAGCAAGAATACAAACGTCCCCCTGACTGCACGACATGGACGCTCTTCTACAAACACATCATGACCGAGCACATGACGCGGCAGATCTGGAGCGAGCTCGCGATTAATCCCGAGGTCAAGCCGGGGGGGGGGAAGGAAATCCTCCCGTAACGTTTGGAGAAGCGTGTTGTCGCGCGCATGACATTTCAGGTATACTGTGCGGCGCGATTATGAAAAAACTGTTGATTATCTCCGACGGGAAGGCGGGGCACGAGAACCAGTCGAAGGCGTTTTGCCAGGCGCTCGGTTATGCGTATGACTGCGTGCATGTCCGCTACCCGCTACGCCTCCACAAGCTGTTGTCGTATGTTGCGGACCGCCTCAGCATCTTCACGCATCGTCTGTTCAACATGGACGCGGTGCCGGGCGATCATTTCTACGCGGCGGTCGTCTGCACGGGCTCGACGGCGTTCTACCCGGGCAAGGTGATGGCGCGGCGGCTGGGGGCCCCCGTGGCGGGCATCCTCTACCCGGGGGGGTACCGCCTCTCGACGTTCGACTGCGTCATGGCCCCGGCCTTCGACAAGCCCCCCCCCGGACCGAACATCATCCCGGTCCCCATCAACCTGACCGCCGCGGACCCGGCGTTCTACGAGGGGGCGGTGGAGGCGTTCCGGCAGCACCACGCGCAGAAGGGGGGGGGGGCCGTGGGCGTGATCGTGGGGGGGCCCACGCCGTCCGCGCCGATGACCCCCGCCTCCCTGGGGGCCCACCTCGACGCGGTCTTCAAACTGACGGCGGGGGGGGGGGGGCGGGGGGGCGCCCCCCGCCCCCCGCCCCCCCCCCCCGGCGCCGCGCCCCCCCCCGCCGTCCCCTCCCCCCATCCCGCCCG
>WRML01000145.1 GCA_009777165.1 Kiritimatiellota bacterium | reverse complement strand
AGAGGTTACACAGAGGATTCCTTTTTGCTTTCTCTGTGTAAACTCTATGGCTCTGTGTGAAACAATAAGGAGAACAGAATGTAACAACGACAAATTAAAACACTATAAAAGGTTAATGATATAGTGAATTCACATTAAAAGTGTTCCATTCTTACATCCCGTTAGGGATGTGTCTCTCGGTAGAAAAACGCCCCCCCCCCATGTCCGCAGGAAAAGGGGCCCCCGTCGGCGCAGGCGCGGCCGATGGGGCAAGGTTTCAACCTACGGTACCGAGGCTCACACACGCTTTGCGCGGGCCGTGCGAGGCGAGCGAGCTGGCGCACTTCCGCAACCGCATCGGTGGGGTGGGCGTGGAGCTGATCCTCAAGGAGAGTAGCCGCGTTCAACTTCAAGCGGATGATGAACAAGTGGCGGCGCGAGGCCTCCCTTTTTGTGCGTATATTCCTCCGCCTGTTTTCACCCCTCCCGACCTGCCGTTATGCCCATGCCACGTGAAAATGACTTTTTAAGGCTCGACTACATATGGCTCCCCGTGCGGTACGGCGGCGAGCCGCCGGAAACAAACCCCCGCCCCCGAATACGGGGGCACCCCCTTTCAAAAGGGGGCTTATTGGATACGATTTTCGCGTTTGACTTTTGACGGGGTAATCGGCATAATAAACCGCCTTTTTCAGGAGAACCATCATGAGTAAGAAAAGTCATATCTTTAAGGCGGAGATCCAGCAGGTGCTGGATCTGGTCATCCATTCGCTGTATTCGAAGAAGGAGATTTTCCTGCGCGAGCTGGTCTCCAACGCGTCGGACGCGATTGACCGGGCGCAGTATGTCGGCCTGACCGACAAGGCGGTCGTGGCGGACGCGCCGCAGTGGCGCATTGACATCATCGCGGACAAGGATGAGCGCACCCTCATGGTCTGCGACAACGGCATGGGCATGAGCGAGGAGGACATGGACAAGAACCTCGGCGTCATCGCCAGCTCCGGGACGCAGGCGTTCACGCAGGCGCTGAAGGAGAAGCAGGGCGCCGACGTGCCGGCGCTCATCGGGCAGTTCGGCGTGGGGTTCTATTCGGCGTTCATGGTCGCGGAGGAGGTGACGGTCATCTCCCTGAAGCGCGGCGAGGGGCAGAAGGCCGTGAGGTGGTCCAGCACGGGCAGCGGCACGTACTCGCTCGAGGACGCGGCCCGCGACAAGCCCGGCACGACCGTCGTGCTGAAGCTGCGCGAGGGCATGGACGAGTTCCTCGGCGAGTGGCGCGTCCGCGAGCAGGTCAAGAAGTATTCGGACTTCATCGCCTACCCCATCCGCTTCGGCGAGAAGGGCGAGGCCCCCAAGGACGACGCCGAGCCGCTCAACACTATGAAGGCCCTCTGGAAACGCGCGAAGAGCGACGTGAAGCCCGAGGAGTACGAGGAGTTCTACACGCACCTGACGCACGACCACCAGCCGCCGCTGAAGACGGTCCCCGTCGCCGTCGAGGGCATGGTCGAGTTCAAGGCGCTCCTGTTCATCCCCCGCGAGGGCGGGTTCGACATGTTCATGCCGAACAGGAAGCACGGCCTCAACCTCTATGTGCGCAACGTGTTCATCGGCGCGGACTTCGACCTGCTGCTCCCCGAGTACCTGCGCTTCGTCAAGGGCGTCGTGGACTCCAGCGACCTGCCCCTGAACGTCTCGCGCGAGATGCTGCAGGACGACGCGGTCATCCGCAAGATCAAGAGCAACATCACCGGCAAGATCCTCTCCACGCTCGCGGAGATGCAGAAGGACGCGCCCGAGGACTACCGCCTCTTCTTCACGGCGTTCGGGCGCATCCTGAAGGAGGGCCTGCACTTCGACTGGGAGAACGGCGACAAGCTCAAGGGCCTCGTCCTGTTCCCCTCCGCGAAGACCGAGGGCAACGGCCTCATCTCGTTCAAAGACTACGCGGCCGCCATGCCCGAGGCGCAGAAGGACATCTACTACCTCATCTCCGACGACCTCAAGACCGCCCGCCAGTCGCCGCACATCGAGGCCGTCGCCGGCCGCGGCTTCGACGTGCTGTTCCTCACCGACCCCGTGGACGCGTACATCATTGACCGCCTCGCGGAGTTCGACGGCAAGAAGCTCACCGCCGTTGACAAGGGCGACCTGGAGCTAGGCAGCGACGAGGAGAAATCCGAAGCCAAGCAAAAACTGGAAGCGGCGACGACCGAATACAAATCGCTCACGGACTTCATCAAGGAACATCTCAAAGGCGATGTATCCGAGGTCAAGCTCTCGCCGCGCCTCACGGACTCCGCATGCTGCCTCGTCGCGTCCGAGCACGCGCTGAACGCCAGCATGGAACGCCTCATGCGCGCCATGAACCAGACGGTTCCCGACCAGCCGCGCATCCTCGAGTTGAACCCCAACCACGCGCTCATCCAAAAGATGAACGCCATGTACGCCGCCGATGCCGCCGACCCTGCGCTGGCGGACTATGCCGACCTCCTCCTCGGCCAGGCCCAGCTTGCCGAAGGCTCCCCCCCCAAAGACCCCCAGCGCTTCAACCGCCTGATCTCGGGGCTGATGGTGAGCGAGTAGCGGCACGTTTTTTTTGACACGGTTACGGAAAGGATGTGCGAAATGCTGAACGGACTTTTTCTTGGAAGTGCGGTTGCAAGACAGATGCAGGTAGCGGAAGCGCAGATGCAAGCGAACCTGCTCTCCGGGGCCGTCTCTGAGGCACGGCTTAACGGGGAGAAACTGCAAGCGGACGTTGACAAGCTCTTTTTGCTGGCGCAAGCCTTGTGGGAGCTGTTGAAAACGGAACACGGCTACACGGACGAACTGCTGATAAAGAAGATCACGGAGATTGACCTGTTGGACGGGAGGCTGGACGGCAAGGTCGCGAAGAAAGAGCGTCCGGACTGTCCGTCATGCGGGAAGAAAATGGGGCGCACCCCGGCCTGTATCTGGTGCGGCACCCTTGTCCCCCGCGACCCGTTCGAGCGGTAAGGCAGAGTCATTTATTCATCGTCTCAAATTCATGTTGTCATCGAATGACACGAATGTCCGCGAATGTTTTTCGTATTCGTTTTATTCGCGTGATTCGCTGACAAAGAAACGGGGCAGGACCTCATTTTGGCATTGCTTTCGCTCTGGGTACGCGCTACAATTCTCCCACTTTTCATTCACCGACTGAACAGGAGGTCATTATGAAAAAAATGTTTGACCGTTCTCTCCGGCTTGCGGGGCGTGTGCTCGCCACGGGGCTGTGCTGTGTTGCGCTTAACCCCGCGATGGGGGCGGTGTCCGATGCCGAACGGGCGGAGGCGGATGCGTTTGTTGCGCAACACGGGAATGCCGCGCTCGTGCGCTACCTGCAGAGCATTTGTACGAACGAGCGGGAGATTGTTTCCCTCGATGTGGTGGAGTATCTCGTGTCCAAGGGTTCGGACGTGAACGCGAGAAACATCCGCAAGAATGACGACGGTTATCAAGAGGGATTGGACGGTTGGCAGGAGGGCCTGACCCCGCTCCATTTTGCGGTCATATCGCCGAGCAACACGGCGGTCGTCGTGTTCCTTGTGTCTAAGGGCGCGGACGTCAACGCGAACGACAACACATACGGGTTGCTCCCTCTTCAGTGGGTGAAGAATGTCGAGGCCGCCAAAATCCTCGTCGCCGCCGGTGCGGATGTGAACGCGACGGGCGGGTACGGTGGCACCACCCCGCTCCATGGGGTGGAGGATGTCGAGGTCACGAAATTCCTCGTCTCCAAGGGGGCAGATATCCATGCGAAAACCGAATGGGGTTCCACCCCGCTCCATCTGGCGAGCAACATCGGGATCGCCAAGTTCCTTGTCGGGAAAGGTGCGGATGTGAACGCGAAAGACAGTAACGGCAACACCCCGCTCCATCAGGCGCACAACATCGAGGTCGCCAAGTTCCTTGTCGAGAACGGCGCGGACGTGAACGCGGAAAACAGCCGCGGCACCACCCCGCTCTATTCGGCGGTATACAACGGGAACATCGAGGACATCAAATGGCTCGTGTCCAAGGGCGCGGACGTGAAGGTGAAATCCAAGGGCGGCGACACGCTGCTCCACTCGGCGAGGGATGCCGACATCATCAAGTACCTCGTCGGGCAAGGCGCGGACGTGAACGCAAGAGGCGCCCAAGGTCAGTGCCCGATCCATTCGTTGATGCGGCTCGGGACGAACGAGAATCTCGACGCCCTGAAAATACTGGTCTCCCTCGGTGCGGATATTAACGCGCGGGAAAGCAACGGCGGCAACACGCCGCTCCATTGGGCGGCGGGGTCGCCAAACGAGAACATCAAGGTCGTCAAATACCTCGTCGAGCAAGGCGCGGATGTGAACGCGCAAGACGACGACGGCTACACCCCGCTCTATAGGGCGGCGGAGGAGAATTTCGAAAACACGAAATACCTCGTCGAGCAAGGCGCGGACGTGAACGCGAAATCCAAGGGCGGCGACACGCTGCTCCACAGGGCGGCGAAACTGTTCGACCGTGACACCAAAGACGGGTGGGAGGGGAACCCCGAAGCCGCCAAGCTCTTCGTCTCCCTCGGGCTGGACGTGAACGCGAAAAACGACAAGGGCGAAACCCCGCTCTTTTATACGGGGAGCAGGGAGGTCGCCGAATACTTCGTCTCCCTCGGTGCGGACATCCGTGCGAAAGACAACGGCGGCCGGACTCCACTCCATGCGGTGTGGTGGCTTGAAGCCGCCAAGTACCTCGTCGAGCAGGGTGCGGACGTGAACGCGAAAAACAACGACGGCAACACCCCGCTCAACGCGGCGACGGCGGAGGGGAAGAACCCCGAGGTCGCCACGTTCCTCCTGTCCAAGGGGGCGACCATCAATGCCAATGCGAAGGACGAGTTCTACGGGACCGTGCTCCATCAGGCGGCTTCGCACGAGGGGAATCTCGAAGCCGTCAAGCTCCTCATCACCCAAGGGGCGGACATCCACGCGAAGGACGACAGCGGCGAGTCCGCGCTCTTCTCGGCGGTGTGGTTTGGTGGCGACATCGAAATCATCAAATACCTCGTCTCCCTCGGGCTGGACGTGAACGAGAAAGGCAACGGCGGCCACACCCCGCTCCATCAGGCGGCGGCGGGTCACTCGAACATCGAAGTCCTCAAGTTCCTTGTCTCCCAAGGTGCGGACATCTACGCGAAAGACGATCAGGGCAACATCCCATTCCACCGGGCGCGGAGTCTCGAGTTTGTCAAATACTTTGTCTCTCTCGGGGTGGACGTGAATGTGAAAAACAACAACGGCGGCACCCTGCTCCAGTCGGCGGAGAATGTCGAGATCATCCGGTACCTTGTCTCCCAAGGGGCGGACATCCGCGTGAAGGACAACGCCGGCAGGACCAAACTCCACCGGGCGGTAGATTCTGTCGAAACAGTCGAATGTCTCGTATCCCTCGGGGCGGACGTGAACGCGAAAGACAACGATGGCGAGACCCCCCTCCATGATGCGGCGTACAGAGGGACCACTGAAGTCCTCAAATACCTGATCGAGCAAGGCGCGGACCCCCGCGCGACGGGGCACAGGACCAACAACACCTTGCTCCACCTAGCGGTGCAGCGGCAACAGGAGGACACCATCAAGTACCTCGTCTCGCTCGGGCTGGACGTGAACGCGCGGAACAAGCCCGGCAACACCCCCCTCCATCTGGCGGCGCGGTTTAACCGAAGCACCGAAATCCTCGACTACCTCATGTCCGTCGGGGCGGACATCCACGCGAAGAACAACAAGGGCGGGACCCCCCTCCACGAGGCGGCGCGGGAGAACAGGGAGGCCGAGATCGCCAAGTTCCTCGTCTCCAAAGGCGCCGACGTTGACGCGGAGGACAGGGACGGCCGCACGCCCGTTGACTATGCGGCGGAACATAACAACATCGCCGTCCTCGTGTATTTCACCGAGCATCTGAAGAAAACAGAGGCCGTCCCGAATTTTTAAGCGCATCCCGATGGGATGCGCCTAGGGTGTGTTCACACAAAAGGCTATGCTGACATCAAACAAGACCAAAGGTCTTGCGGATATTAGCGCAGGGCAACGCCCTGCGAAAGGATATGCAAGACGATTCAAGGCTGAAAGCCTTGTGGATAACGGCACAAGGCGAAACCCTGAATCTGCCATGTTCCGCAAGGCTTACAGCCTTGAG
>WRML01000144.1 GCA_009777165.1 Kiritimatiellota bacterium | reverse complement strand
TAGGGCATATCTCAAATTGGTTTGGGATGGGTTTCTTTTTTTCCCCCCGCGGCCCGCGCCACGGGGGGGGGGGGGGGACAACGCGACCCCCGAAGGGAATCCCGAGCAGGATGCCGCCGACCGGCTGCTGGCGGCGCAGACCAGCGCGGCGACGTGGCTCGACAAGGCCACCGCCGGGTTGAACGACGTGCTCAAGTGCCTGGAGACGCCGAACGCGTATCAGGCGAACGACAAGGAGAAGCAGGACAACGTGAAGCTGAAGGAGATGGCGATGTTCATGCGCGCGGTCTGCCTGGCGCAGAGGCAGTTCCCCCCCGACAAGGTGTCGGAGTTCCGCAAGGCCGCCGTCGAGACGTACGAGGAGTATGTGAAGCTGTACCCCAAGGGGGAGTTTGTGCCGAGGGCCCTCCTGCAAATCGGCACGCTCTGCACGGTCCTGAAGGACGTGAACGCCGCACAGGCCGCGTTCGAGAAGCTCCGCAAGAATCACAAGGACTCCGACGAGGCGAAGAACTCCGTACCCATGCTCGCGGACAGCCTGATCAAGATGGGGCTCCGCGCCGAGGGCGTGGACATGTACCGCAAGATGTTCCTGGAGGGGGGGGCCTACACGGAGGGGCAGTTCATGGCCGCCGCACGGGCCCTCGAGGAGGAGGGGGAGGACGCGCTCGCGCTGCAGGCGTACGACAAGGCCATGGCCCTCACAAAAGAGCAGGGGATGACCGCCGCCGCGAAGCTGGGCCGCGCGCGCGTGCTGGCCACCCAGAAGAACTATGCGGACGCCCGTGCACTGCTGACCACGTTCGTCAAGGAGTACGCCAAACTCTCGGTCATGGTTGACGGGCATTACCTGCTGGTGGACGTCGCCAGCAAGGAGGGGATGCTCGAGCAGAACCCCGGGACGCGCACTGACCTGTTCAACATGGCGGTGGAGTCCCTCCGCATCATCCGGCGTTACCTGACGACCCCCGAGCAGCAGAAGGAGATTGACCTGAAGATTGGCGAGATGTTGATGCGCAAGATGGAGGCCGAGAAGAAGTTCGGGACCGAGGAAAGGGTGACGGAGAGCCGGGGCCTGGCGATCGTGGCGCTCAATAACATCATTGACTCCACCGACCTCGTGAACCCCAAGCTGGCGGCGGTCGTGGAGAAGGCGTACTATTACACCCTGCCGATGATGTTGGAGCACAAGGCGTTCGCGCACGTGACGGAAAGCTGCGAGACCTACCTGCGCACGTTCCCCGCCGGGCGTTACCGTACCGAGGTGCAGAACTGGCTGAACCAGGCGGGCATCGGGCACTAACCATTTTACAAGGAGTGATACAAATGAAGAGGAGCAGACAGACAGGAACAGTGGCGTTGGCAATGGCGTTGATGGCGGGCGCCGTGTTCGGACAGGCGGCAAAGGTGACCGGGACCATTATCAGGACGAATACCACAGAGGCCAAGGGCGATCTCCAATGGAAAACCCGCGAGAAGGCCTATACGGTGACTGCAAATAATATTACCGTGGAGATCCCGTTCGCCGATGTTGCGGAGGTTAACGTCCCGCGGCCGAAGGTATTGGACGATCTCGAGAAGCTGGTGCGTGAGAAAAACGCGAGCCAGGCGGTTGCCGGGTTGGAGAAGCTTGTCGCCGATTACCTCATGCTCACGTGGGACAGGCCCGCCACGCGCCTCTTGGCGACCGCGTACCTCCAAATGGATGATGTGGACAAGGCGATCCGCGTCTGCGAGAACATCATCAAGGTTGACCCCGACAGCGCGTACCTCGGCGAGTTCGCCCCGGTCTATTGGCAGGCGCTCCAGAAGAAGGGGAACAACAGCAAGGTCGAAGATCTGATGGCAAAGGCCATCAAGAGCGGCGACCGCCTCGCGTCCGCATTCGCGCTGATTATGCGCGGCGACATGATTCTGGCAACGGGCGACACCAGTGACAACGCCAAGAAGGCGCTGAGGGACGGGTACCTGCGCGTGGTGGCGCTCTATAACAGCGTGGGCGAGCGCGCCGCGCGCCCGGAAGCCCTCTACAAGGCGGCGAAGTGCTTCGAGAAATCCGGGCAGCTGCAACGCGCGGAAAGTTTCCGGACGGAGTTGAAAAAGGATTTTGCGGGGACAGAGTGGGCCGTCAAGCCCTAGGATGCCCCCGGCAAGAATGTGTGTGTGATGAACAAGAACGGCCGGCCGTGAACGGCGGGCGTAACGTAAAGAGAAGGTAAGGGTAGCGACGATGAAGAAATTAGTGGTGATGGCTGTGTTGTCTGCAGGAATGCTGGCTGGGGGATTGGCGTATGCGCAGGAGGATGCCGTAGACGGCTTAGCGCCCGCCGCCGGAATCGAGAGCACGACAGGGGGGGGGCAGCAGAAGCAAAAGGCGGCAGGGTTCTGGGACGTGGTCATAAGTGGGGGATGGTTGAGTGTCCTCCTGTGGCTGGCCTTGTTCGGGTGCGGCGCGGCGGCGGTCTATTTCATCGTTGACAGCTCGGTGCTGATCCGCCCGCAGAAGGTCATGCCGCAGAGCCTCGTGGCGAACGTCAAGGCCGCCATGGGCGAGGGCGACGTGATGAAGGCGCTGAAGGTGTGCGAGGTGGAGCCAGGCCCGATGGCGAACATCCTCACCGCCGGCTTCTCGCATGTGGAGGAGGGCTTCGACGTGATCCAGGAGTCCATCAGTGCCGCGGCGGACTTGGAGACGGAACGCATCATGCAGAAGTTGACGTGGATCTCGGTCTGCTCCAACCTCTCGCCTATGCTCGGTCTGCTCGGTACAGTGCAAGGCATGATTATGTGCTTCAAGTCCTTGGCGACAGGCGCACCGGACGTGGGCGCGCTGGCGCTCGCCATCTCGCAGGCGCTCTGGACGACCGCCGCCGGCCTGTCCATCGCCATCCCCGCAATCACCTTCTACTACAGCATCCGGAACAACGCGAACCGCCTCATCCTCCGGATGCAGGCCATCACGATGGAACTGATTAAGGATCTCCGGAACATCGAGATCGTGAACGACTGATTCCCTGGGAGGTGACCTGATGGCAAGAAGATCGAGCACCGAACAGTGTGAGATGGACATGACGCCGATGATTGACGTCGTGTTCCAGCTCATCATCTTCTTCGTGGTGACGCTGAAGATGACCACCGACGTGAACCGGGACATCGTCCTGGAGGACGGCAAGCATGGGGTCACGATTAAACCCGATACCATGCCGCCGACCACGCTGGAGATTGAGGTTGACAAGAAGGGCGGTATCTCCATCCACAACGCGCGGATGTCCGCAGACTACTTGAAGAATGTCATCCTGCGTAACCGCGTGAACAGGCTCGGCGAGTTCCCCATCTACATCCGCGCGGACAAGGGTACGCCGCACGAGCACGTCAAGCGCGTGATGGACCTCTGCACGGAGGCGGGGATCTGGAAACTGTCGTTCGTGGCGGTACAGGAACCAAAGGCCAAACGCCAGTAGATGAGGAGAAGGAGTGAACCATGGCATACAAACGGAAACAGAATAAGGGCGAAACCCCAAAGCTGGACATGACGCCGATGATTGACGTCGTGTTCCAGTTGCTGATTTTCTTCGTCGTGACCCTCCAGCAGGAGGATATCCTCTCCAAGTTGTCCGCCTACCGCCCGGCGCCGGACCCGAAAGCGCGGAAAGAGGAACAGGTGGAGACAACAACGATTATCGTGTCGAAACCCAGAACGGGCGAGCGCCCGTTCACGTTTAACAATCGGAACATGAGTGAGGACGAGTTGGATACCCAGCTTAAAAAAGTCGCCGCGTTCAGTAAGAAGGGAATGGTCTTGATCAAAAGCACATCGGATGCGCCGCACGGGTTGCTGGTGAAAGCACTGGACTTGTGTAGCAAGCACGAGCTGGCGAACATCTCCATTTTCAGCATGTAGTAAAAAAAGAGGAGGTTATACTATGAGTGACAACAAGAGGTTGAATGCAGGGGGTATGATGGATGCCCAGCTTGCGGCGGTCGCCGCGAGGTATACGGAGGAGAGCTACTGGAGCCGTCTCCGCCGCATGATGGAAGGGCTCCGCGCCCCCCGTCAGTCGCGCGAGTACAAGGCGGCGATGATTGAGATGCAGCGGCTCTCCGCGCCGCTGTCGGCAATCATGCTGCCGGTAATCGCCATGGCGTTGCTGGCGCTGTTAAGTTCCGGGGACCTCGGGCCAGACCGAGCTTTCGAGACGCAGATTATCGACGTGGACGAGGTGCCGGATCTTCAGGACCCGGAGGACTACGAGCCCCCGCCGGAGAAGCCGGATATCGACATCGACATCGAGATTGACAGCCCCAACGTGGATGTCGCCTCCCCGATAGACCAGCCCAAGTTCAGCCCCCAGCCGCAGGCGTTCGACGCCGTGTTGAACATCAAGAGCCCGGTAATCCTCAGGAACATCTATGGTGACACCCGTAACACGGGTGCCCGCGGGGGGCTTCTGAGCAAGGGTGGCGGAAACCCACAGACCGAGGCCGCGGTCCTGCGTGCCCTGCGCTGGCTCAAGCTGAAGCAGAACGCCGACGGCTCTTGGAGCAATAACCGCATCGCCATGACGGGCCTTGCCATCCTCACCTTCCTCGCGCATAACGAAATGCCTGGCGACTCCGAGGAGTTCGGCGAGACCGTCCAGAAAGGCCTGGAGTATCTCCTCTCGAAGCAGAAGGCGGATGGAAAGTTTGAAAAGGGGGGGGGGGACAACAACGACTACTCCCACCCCATCGCCACCTATGCCCTCTGCGAAGCCTTCGGCATGACCATAAACCCCAGCGTCAAGGATGCCGCCGAGAAGGCGCTCGTACCCATCATCAAGGGACAGCACCCCACTGGCGGCTGGACGTACAACATGAACCCCAACCCCGGCAATGACGGTAAGTACCGCGACGATACCTCCTACATGGGCTGGTGCGCCCAGGCTCTCAAAGCCGCCAAGCTTGCTCAGATACCGGCCGACGGTCTCGAAAACGCGATCAAGCTCGCGATCAAGGGCTTCGAGTCCAACGCCTCCCCCTCCGGCGGCGGGTTCGGTTACACGGATCCCGGCGTGGAGGGCATGACCGCCGTCGGCACCCTCTGCATGCAGTTGCTGGGCGCGGCGGACAGGCGCGCCGCCAAGCTCGGCCTCGACCAGATGAAGGCGTGGAAACCCTCCTTCGCCGAAAAAGAGACCAACGTTGGCGGCCACAATAACTGTCCTCAGTACTACTACTATTATGCCACCCAGGCGAAGTTCCACAACGAGGGTAGCGACAAGGCGGGCTGGAAGAAATGGAACGACGAGATGACGGTCCTCTACGTCGCCGAACAGAAAATCACGAAGAAAGCCATTAAGGACATGAAGGGAAAGGACTGTGATGTCGGCTGGTGGGAGAACAAGGACAATCACACCGACCGCCCCGTCATGGACACCTGCCTGGCCGCACTGCAGCTCATGGTGTACTACCGTTACCTCCCAACCTCCAAGGAGGCCGCCGTCAAAGTCGAAGAGGAAATTGCCGTCACCCCCACCGAAACCGGCGACATCAAGCTCAACGTGGACATCTAGAGGGCAAGGGCGTGTCATTTAGAGCATTTTCGGAAATTGTGTAGCCGAAATAGGGCGAAGTTCTCGAAAGTGCCAATGATAAGAATTTTTTTGCGTCCCGATGCGGTTCTCTGGCGTATGGCGGCTCACCGTTGTTTTCATGTGTGGGGTTCGCCCCACGCTATCTGTATTCCTGTATGGGGGCAAGCCCCCGTGACGAAAAGTGGCGGCGAGCCGCCGCACTCCAGAGGTTACACCCTCTGGGTAAAAGGCGGCAAGCCAGAGTCCCGGAGTCCTGGAGTCTTTCCGCGGGCGCTCGACTACGGGACGACGGGACGACAGGACTCCGACAATGGACATGGGATGAGAGGATGAAGGAGACTTAGGGGACACGCAGGGGGGGGAATGTTCTTTCGTCCCCTTCGTCTCCGAGGTCTCCTCTCGGGGGTTCCCCCCTCACCCCGAATCCTTGCGCAGTGTCTTATATAGTAATTTAACTTTACATTGATATAGTGAATTCACTTTAAAAGCGTACCGCGACAACATCCCGTTAGGGATGTTTCTTTCGGTAGAAGAGAACGCAAAAAAAATCATGGCATCCCCTCGGGATGCCTCTTTTAGGGGCATCCCCATGGGA
>WRML01000143.1 GCA_009777165.1 Kiritimatiellota bacterium | reverse complement strand
CCTTGCGCGGGGGCAAGCCCCCGCGACGAAAAGCGGCGGCAAGCCGCCGCACTCCAGAGGTTACCCATCCCGCGTGGGCTAGTATTTTGTCCGATACAGACAACGAGATGTCCATTATACTAATTGAAATCTGTATCGGACAGAACGCGAGCACGTCGTAACATCTAAAGTTCACAATATAATTGGGTACAGCCTTTTGAGTTTCCTCCGTGCATCGTCGGCCGAGAACTGCCAATCCACCCCTTTCCGCGACGCGTTGCGTCGCGGCATTGGATGGCCAGTGCGGACAGCTCCGTTCGTTTCCAGTTTCAACTGCCGTCGGCGGCCATCGACTGCCATCGAAAACGGCCTCCGGACGTGTTGAGCACGAGTATGATCTTTGCGCGGTTGACCAGCCGGGTGTTACGTACGCCTGTCTTGGCGAACCGCTCCAGCTCGTTGCGTTCATCTGCCGCCAGACATAGCTGTTTGCTTTTCATGATGGTATCTCCTTTTTCATACGTGAGACACCACTCTGCCACAGTGCGGAAAAAATGTAGAGATTTAGATGTTACGACGTGCTAATGTCAACTTAAATTACTATAAATCCTAATGATGGGACACTTTTACATCCCGGTAATCAACTGTCTCTCGGTAGAAAACGCCCTCCCCCCCATGTCCGCAGGAAAAGGGACCCCCGTCGGCGCAGGCGCCGCCGATGGGGTACGGGATACGCCTAAAAGAGGCATTCCGATGGGATGTCATGATTTTTTTTACGCCCTCTTCTACCGAAAAAAACATCCCGTTAGGGATGTTGTAAAGCGGTACGCTTTTAAGGGGATGTCCCCCATCGGGTACGCCAGGCGGACATACTCGGGGGCATACGCCACCGTCTTGCCGATCTGGCTCCGCGCGGCACTGACGATGACGTTTTCTGCGCATTGCGCCACAGCAGCCGCAGGGACGGGTAACGCATTGCCCTTCCCAATTTCCAGCCACACAAGACCCGCCATGCGTAACTGGTTTTCCTCGCGGACCAATCTGGGGGATTTCTCGCCGAAAACCACTTGCGTCACGCGCAAGCCTAACGGGGCAAGCTCCGCGTTGATCTGTTGAACCGACGGCGTGGCCGAAACGGCTTGCCGCAAGGCGTCCACGGAAATCGCGCCGCCCGGCGCGCGCCAGCTCCTCGCCTTGGCCAACTGGGCTGGCGCAATTTTTTCCAGCGCGGCAAACACTTCCTCTTGAAAACCGGGGTTATAAACATTGTAACGCTGTAGCCCTACCGATTTCAGTTGCAGGGCATATCCTTCCGTTTTCATCTGATCTAAGGCTTCCCCGAATGTCGCGAAATCGCCGCTCTCTGGGACATACACGATATCAAACGTATAGGGGGCGTACTCATTTGGAGTGTGACCACGCATGTTCCAGCCACCAAAGGCTTTCAGGACACAGCAGATTGTCAAGGCCATGCAGATTAAAAAAACGTTCATACAATTTCCGAAATTTTGTTGCAATTACATCCCGATTCTTGCCGAGAACATTTATTTCCCGTATCTTACAGCATACAGTTCCGACAGAATTTCCTTGTCGGACAAATTTACATTTTTAGGACGGGATGCGATGTATTTTTGCAAAGCACTTTTCTTCGTTTCAACCTCCCATCCCATTTTGTTCGCCAAATCCCTGAAAAAACGCATATCGGATTTTGGGATATTCAGACGTATGTCTAGCACAGATTCCATCCTCCTTCTCCTTTCTCGGTTTCCGAATGTGAATATGTTATCCCAATGGCGCACGGAGGTCAAGAGGGGTTTTGTAAGCCCCCTTTTGAAAGGGGGTGGTAGGTATTCCTACCGGGGGTTTGTCGACTTGTCGACTTGTCGTCTTGACGACTTTTAACCCTGAAAGGGCGTCGGTACTAGCGTAGGGCGCAGCCCTGTTGCCGCATGTAGCAACGACAAGTTAAAACATAATAAAATCGAATCTAGCCAAATCAGTCGGCATTAGTCGCTCTCCCCCGAATCCTCCTCTAGCCTCGGCGCGTTCTTCAGCACATATTCCTCCGCTTCGGTACACCACAGCCCATTGTTCCTCTCGCAGATTTCGGCGAGGGCGGCGAAGTAGGGGTCGGTCTTGCCGCGCGCGGCGAAGTCCGTGATCGCGGTCATGGGCATGGAGACGTGGGTGTACACCAGCCGCTTGCCGCCGGGGACTTGGGGGAGGGTCTTGGTCGCGCCCGCCACGGAGTCTATGCCGCCGACGTGCGTGATCATCACCGAGGGCGTGACGAGCCCCTGCGCGGCGTAGTCCATCGAGTCCTGCAGGTCCTTGGTGTTGCCGCCGGATGACCCGATGATGTGGTGCCCCATATAATGCACATCATAGAAGTTCACCGCCGCCTTGAAATCGGGATTCGCAGGGCCCGCGAAGAAGTTGAGGCACCCGAGGAAGTCGAGCAGCGCGGACCCCTGCTCGATCAGCGCGGGGACGGGCGCGAAGACCATCACGTCGTTGAAGCCGTTGCCGCCGTTCGCGGCCTTGATCTGCCGCACGGGGTCGGCCGCCTTGGACGTGTTGAGGTAGATCAGGTCCACGCCGCAGTCCCGCGCGTGGGCGACGGGGAAAATCTGCGCGGCGCGGTCGAGGCGCGTCTGGTCAACGTCGGTGATGACGAGCCGCCCGGGGCGGTGCTCGGGCCCGTGGAGGGCGAGGTCAATCGCGCTCAGGCCCATGGGCCCCGCGCCGGCGAGGATCGCCATCGTGCCGCCGTCCTTGATGCCCATCTGGTGGACGTACTCGCCGGGCTTGAAGTGGTAGCTGCAGCGGAACGCGCCGACGATGCACGAGACGGGCTCGGCGATGGAGGATTTGTAGTAGGCGTCGCCGTCGTAGGTCAGGAGGCAGTCGAGCGCCAGCACCTCCTTGGGGATGATGATGCGCGTGGCGTTCCCGCCGATCCAGCGGAAGGAGTAGCCGGGGGCCCGGTGCTCGTGCCCGGGGATGTTGAGCTGGGGCTGCACGCCGTACTTCTGCCCCGCGCGGAATTTGTGCTGCCAGTTCCTGCCGACCTTCAGCAGCTTGCCGCAGAACTCGTGTCCGAGGATGACGGGGTTCTGCGCGATGTCGTCCGGCACGCGCTTGTGCGCCGCGCCCTGGATGGTCGCCTTGTAGTCGGACATGCAGATGCTGTTCGTCACGATGTCCGCCAGAATCTCGTCGTCGGTGATCTCCGGGAGGTCGAAGCGATCCAAGCGGAGATCGTCCTTGCCATAAAGCCGTAATGCTAAACTTTTCATTTTTCTCTTTCCATACTTGCGTTTGTGGACGCGATTTAAGACAATGTTACCTCTTTTGCCGCTGGATGGCAAGAGAGAAGAAGTGGCTAGTTACTAGCTACTAGTTACTAGCTACTCACAAAGGAGAATTATGTTCACATTGATTTTGAATGGGGTGTTCGGGGTTTTGGTTGCGGTCGTGTTCTGGGCGACGGGCGCGTCGAAGTGGGGGTGGTCCATCCTGTGGGGGGGGCTGGCGTTCATCGCCGGGCAGGTGCTTTGCTCCTACCTGCTCCAGCGGCGCATGAAACTGTCCATGGCGATTGTGCAGGGCGTCATGACCGAGGGGCAGAAGCGCCTCCAGCAGAAAGTCAACGGGTGGCAGATACGCCCGCCGGGGAGTTTGAAGCAGGCCCAGCTCGAGATCGAGCGCGACCAGAAGCGCATCGTCGAGCAAGCGCTCGCGATGTCCGCCAAGCTCGAACGCTTCAACCGCTGGGTCCTGCTGATGAATCGCCAGATCGCCACCCTGCGCATCCAGTTGTTCTGGTCCGTCAAGGACTTCAAGAAAGTGGACGAGCTGCTCCCCTCCGCGCTCTTCCTCGACCCCATGATGGCCTCCATCAAGATCGCGCGGATGTACATGCTCAACGCCGAGACCGCCGACATCGAGAAATTCTTCAGGAAGCAGGTCATCAAGCTCCGCTACGGCCAGGGCGCGGTCCTCTACTCTCTGCTCGCCTGGATTTATCTCCAGCGCAAGGACGCCGACGCCGCCAACAAGCTCCTGCTGGAGGCCTCCAAGAAGATGGAGCACAACGTGATCAAGGCCAACCGCGAGCACCTCGCCAACAACCGCCTCAACCAGTTCAGCAACCTCGGCCTCGGCGACGAGTGGTACGCCCTCCACCTCGAGATGCCCAAGGTCAAGACCCAGCGCCAGTCGCCGTTCGCGAAACGACACTTTTAGAAATTAGGAATTAGGAATTAGAAATTAGGAATTTAGGAATGGGGAATGAGGAATGAGGGATGAGGAGGGGACATGACGACTGGACGACATGACCGTAACTGGAATTGTAGGGGCGCAACCCATTCGATTGCGCCCTTTCAGGGCTACCCCCCCTGCGAGAAAAAAATCCTTTGTGTCCTTTGTGCCTTTGTGTGAGATATCCCCCGTGAGAAAATCCTATGCTGAAAAAAATCCTTAGACGCACCGCCCTCGTCCTCCTGTCGCTCGTGCTGCTGCTCGCCCTGCTCTTCGCGCTGTTCCACGCCGTCGAGAACATCCGCGGCAAACGCGCGTGGGAACAGTACAGGCGCGAATGCGCCGCGCGGGACGAGGACATCACGGACTGGCAGTCCCTCGCCCCCCCCCCCGTCCCCGACGCCGACAACATCGCCAAGGCCCCCGTCTTCCAAGACCTCCTCGCCTCCCCCCCCCGGAAGAAAATCCAACTCCCCTATCTTCCCCGCGACACCAACACAAATACCAACACAATCTCAGGCTTCGTCTGGCAAACAGGCCAGTATACGGGGCTAGACCGGTGGCGCGCCGCATTCACCAACGACGATCTGCTCGCCGCGCTGTCCGTTTACGACGACGACCTGCGCGAAGTCGAGGACGCGCTCAAACGCCCCTCCTTCCGATATGAAAAATGGGACGAAATGAACAGCGTCATCTCATCTGTCAAGTTCGTTACGTGTGTCCCACACATTTACGCCCTGCGGGCAAAGGCGCGGCATGAGGCTGGTCAATATGAGGATATGCTGGTAGACATTCAAACGGGTTTTTGCCTAGCAAATCTTTGCCGGACAGACCCTATCGTTGGGTCGGCGTTTGATCGGGCAATGTCGTTCCAAATGATGTGTGACCCGTTGTGGCGAGGCATCAGCGGATATGTGTGGAACGCACATCAACTCGAAACACTCCAAGGCATGTTAGAACCAATAAACATGATTGAACATATTATTCTGGCAAAACGGTTTGAATGTAAACAATTCACCCAAATGTTGACTTCTCTACCCAAGATTACGTGCCTTAAACGCATGATGCCTATTGTTTTCCCAATCATTAAACCTTTTGAAAGACCGCGAGATTTGATTTCGTATAATTATGATTATGCTGACATGATCGAACCGGCGGTAAATATGTGGGGTTATCTAATACCGAAAGGGTGGTTTTATCAAAATGCCGTTCATTATGCGAGATTTCTCGATCAAAACAATTCTGCGATCCACACCGATGAACGATGGATCAGCATCTCTCAATTAAAACACACAGAAGGCATTTTTGGAAAATCAAGACATAATCCTTATACGACCCTTCCAATAGTGTGGGAAGAATATTTTTTCAGAACGCTCAACTATTTCCTCTCCGCACAGGCGACCGTCCATCAGGCGGTCCTCGCGTGCGCCATCGAGCGTTACCGCCTGGAGCACGGGCGGATACCCGAGCGGCTCGACGCACTGGTTCCGCAGTTCCTCGCGCAAATCCCCTGCGACCCCTGCGACGGCCAGCCCATGCGCTACAAACCCGTCGGCAACGGCGACTACATCCTCTACTCCATCGGCTGGAACGAGACCGACGACAACGGCGAACCCGCATGGGAAGAAATGCGCTACGGCAAAAGACCCGACCCCGACAACGGCGACTGGATCTGGCGCTCCGCAGGAGACGATTTAAGTCAGAAGTCAGAAGTCAGAAGTCAGAGGTCAGAAGTCAGAAGTCAGAAGTCAGAGGTCAGAAGTCAGAAGTCAGAGGTAGCCCCCTTTGGAAAGGGGATGGCCGGTATTCCGGCCGGGGGTTTGCAATCCTCCGCCCCCTCACGCTCTTCCCCCCCCTGCGTCTCCGCATCTCTGCGTCTTTGGGAGAAAAAAATCCTTCGTGACCTTTGTGCCTTTGTATGAGACTCCCCCATGACCATCCCCATATC
>WRML01000142.1 GCA_009777165.1 Kiritimatiellota bacterium | reverse complement strand
CGCCGTTCGCGGTGGAGACGTTCGACGATCGGGTCTCGCCGCCGACACGTGCGGCGTTCGCGACAAAGCCTGTGGTGTTCCCGGGCGAGGGGGAGCGTCCAGCGGTGACGGGCAATGCGGAGGGGGACGCGAAGCCCGTGTGGATCCGCCCGACCCCCAAGACGGTGGCGTTATGGGTGGTGTTCGCGTTGTCCGGCGCTGTGCTGTTGGCGGCGGTGATTTACGGACTGCGCTTCCTGTCGCTCCGTGTGCAGGAGTACCGGATGTCTCCGGTCGAGCGGGCGATGGCGGAGCTGAGCCGCCTGCTGGGACGTAACCTGCCGGGACGTGGGCTGTTCAAGGATTTTTACGTTGAACTGACCATGGTGGTGCGCCGTTATATTGAGCGGACGCACGGCATCCGCGCACCGGGGCAGACGACGCAGGAATTTTTGGCGGCGGCGGCGGCGCATCCGCAGTTCAGCGCGGAGACGGTGAGCCAGCTCCGTGCGTTTTTGGAGTCGGCGGACATGGTGAAGTTCGCGGGGCAGGAAGCCTCTGTCCCGATGACGGACGATGCGACGAGAAAAGCGAAATCGTATATCACGGCAGATGCAGGAGGAGAGAACCGCCATGTGCGATAACGAGAAAATAGCGTTAGCGAAAAGGGCACGGAACGTGAGGTTGATTTACACCGTCGTCAACCTGTATGTTCTGATTCCTGCTCTCATACTCTGTTTCGATTTTTATCCTCTTGTGGTGGAGATCGGAAAACTGATGATAGTCGGGATGGGTTTTATCATTCCCATCAGTACCGTCGTTCTTTGGCATCTCAACAAACCTTGTCGAACAATCCACACAAAGCATCAGCACATATACCTTTTCGCATCGAGAGGCATTCTTGTTTTCGGATGGGCTTGGGCAAGTATGATGATTGCCCAATTTGTCATACTTGTGATTTCATTAATACTCGGAATACTTTTTAGCCATGTTTAATATGATGGATGCGAATACGGAGAACCGCCATGTGTGATAACGAGAAAATAGCGTTAGCGAAAAGGGCACGGAACGTGAGAAGGCGTTCACAAAGCAATCGAGTGCAGTCGTTGGCAGTCGAGTGCAATCGATGGCAGTCGATGGCGTTCGAATGCAATCGAACGCACCCCTTAATCCCTTGCCCCCTTAACCCCTTAACCCCTTGACCCCTTAACCCCTCCCTCCTATGTTTAACTTCGCGACACCATTAGCATTTTTCCTGTTAATCCCGTGGGCGGTAGCCGCGTGGCGGCTGTACCGCAGGGGGAAGGCGGCGGGGGTGCTGTTCGCCCCGGCGTCGCGTCTGCCGTGGCGCACGGCAGGGTGGCGCGTGGCGGTGGCGCGGATGTTGCCGGCTCTGTTTTTGTTCGGCGCACTGCTGCTGATTTTTGCGGCGGCACGTCCGCGCACCACGCTGGCGCGTGAACGGCGGTCGGTGAACGCGATCGCCATCGGGATGGTGATTGACGTCTCTGGCTCGATGAGCGCGCTCGACTTCGCGCCGAGCGGGAAGTTCGAGCCGACGCGCCTCGACGTCATCAAGGAGACGTTCGCGCAGTTCGTGGCGGCGCGTCCGGATGACCTCATCGGGCTGGTGACGTTCGCGACGTATGCCTCCACGCGCGCCCCCCTGACCGTGGACCACCGGATGCTGCGCCATGTGCTGGGGGGGGTCGAGATCCCGAAGGAGCCGGGGGAGGACCGGACGGCGATCGGAGACGGGCTCTCGACGGCGTTGGCGCGTCTGGCGGATGCGGAGCCGAAGACGCGCATCGTGGTGCTGCTGACGGACGGCGAGAACAATGACGGCATCATCAGCCCGGACCAGGCGGCGGCGGCGGCGGCGAAGCTGGGCGTGCGCGTCTATGTGATCGGCGTGGGTACGCACGGGCGGGTCCCGGCGAAGGGGCGCGACATGTTCGGGCGCGAGGGCATCGGGTACATGGACGTGGCGTTCAACGAGCCGCAACTAAAGGCGATCGCGGAGAAGACAAACGGGCGTTACTTCAACGTGCGCGACGAGAAGGCGTTGAAGTCCGCGCTGGAGGAGATCAGCACGCTGGAGACGACGAAGATCGAGCGTCAGGTCTATGAGCGCTACAATGAGCATTTTGTGAATTACCTGCTGCTGGGCGCGGCGTTGGTTGCGCTGGCGCTGACGCTGAATATGGGAGTCGCGAAGCGACTCCTTTAGGGGTTAAGGGGTCAAGGGATTAAGGGGTTAAGGTTATGAGGACGAAAGGACAGAAGGATACAAGGACGCAAGGTGGGGCAGACATTCTTGTCTGCCGGAAGCCGCGCAGACAGGAATGTCTGCGCCACCCTGAACCCCTTAACCCCTTGACCCCTTAACCCCTCCCAAAAAATCGGAGATTTTTTCATGAGATTTGAATACCCATGGCTGTTGTTGCTGCTCACCGCCGTCCCCGTCGCCGGGGTGGTGTGGGCGTGGATGTTCCGGCGCGCGCGGGGGCGGCTGGCGTTGTTGGTCGCGCCGGCGTTGCAGGGCAAGCTGGTCCCCCCCCGTGCGCAGGGGATGTTCTATGCGCAGCTCGCGCTGGCGGTGGGGGGGCTGGCGTTGCTCGTGTTTGCGGCGGCACGTCCGCAGTGGGGGGTCCGGGAGGAGAAGGTGTTCACGCGCAGCCGCAACCTCGTCATCGCGCTCGACGTGTCGCGCTCGATGCTGGCGGAGGACGTGCACCCGAACCGCCTCGGGCGCGCGAAGGCGGACATCATGGACCTCATCGGCGAGCTGGGGGGGGACCGCGCCGCGCTGCTGGCGTTCCGCAGGGGGGGGGTGCTGCTTTGCCCGCTCACCACCGACTACGCGTTCCTCCGCCAGATGCTGGACGGGGTGGGGATTGACTCCGCCCCCCCCGGCGAGACGGACCTGGGGGACGCGATCCGCAAGTCGCTGGATGCGCTCGATGCGTCGCTGGACGAGTACAACGCGATCCTGCTGATCTCGGACGGCGATGACTTGCAGGGGGGGGCGCTGGATGCGGCGCGTCTGGCGGCGGCGCGGAACGTCCCGATCTTCACCGTGGGCATCGGGGACGCCTCCGGCGCGACGATTCCCGACAAAGAGGGGGGTGGGGGCGTGATGCAGTACCAGGGGCAGGCGGTCACCACGCGCCTCATGGACGAGACGCTCTCCGCGATCGCGCAGGCGTCGAACGGGCGGTACATCCCCCTCGGCACGGCGGGGACGGCGCACACCACGCTCGGCTCGATCTACCGCCAGTACCTGCGGCAGGTCGCCCAGAGGGAACAGCAGGAGATGGAGGTGAGCCGGCTTCAGGAACGCTACCAATTGTTCCTGCTCCCCGCGCTGATGTTCCTGCTGGTCGCGGCGTGGCTCAGCCGGGGGAGGCTGATGGGAGGGAGGAGAGGTCAGAAGTGATAGGTAAAGGAGGACTCAATGAGAAGTAAAGTGAGCAACAGTATTTTGTGCGTCTCCTGCCTTGCACTGTTTTTTCTTGGTGGTTGCAAGAAGTCTGTTGAAGAAACCGTCATGGAACAAACAGGGGTTGACGTTCATGCGACAGATGCTGATGGTGATACCCTGCTGCATAAGGCGGTGGTGAGCGGAGATGTTGGCATTCTAAAGCGTCTTGTATCCCAAGGGGCGGATGTCAATGCGAAAAACGCTTGGGGCGACACTGTGTTTATTGTGGCATGTCAGTACAATAGTGATATTGAGGTCATTAAGTTCCTTGTGTCCCAAGGTGCAGATATAAACGCGAACGGTTTCCGTTGCGAGACTCCACTTCATGCGGCGGCGGCGTGCAACAGTAACGTTGAGGTCGTCAAATTCCTCGTAGAACAGGGGGCGGATGTCAATGCGCTAAGCACCCTCCCCGAGGAAATGACTGCGTTCGAAATGGCGGCACATAATGAGAATATCGAGGTCATCCAGTTCTTCGAGTCCTTGGGGGCAGACTTCAACAGAAACCGCCGCAACATCCTCCCCCTTGTCTATAGTGGTTGGTCGCTGCTCCATGAGGCAGCGGCGCATAACTCGAATACCGAGGTTTTGCGTTTCCTCATTTCAAAAGGAATCGCGGTCAATGCGATCAACGACGGTGAGGTGACACCGCTCCATGTGGCGGCGGCAAACAACGAGAATGTCGGAATCATCAAATTTCTAGTGTCGCAAGGGGCTGACGTGAATGCGAAAGACAAGTTCAACAGCAGTACCCCGCTCCATGAGGCGGCGGCATGGAATAAAAACATTGAAATCGTCAAGCTCCTTGTCTCATACGGTGCTGACCTAAATGCGACAAACAAGGCGCGACACACCCCTCTCTATGAGGCGGCACGCTGGAATACGAATGTCGGAATCACCAAATTTTTGTTGTCGCAAGGGGCGGATGTCAATGCGAAAGACGAATGCGGTGTTACGTTGCTTCATCAGGCGGTGTGCAACAAGAATCCCGAAGTCGTCAAATATCTGGTTTCCCTAGGCGCCGACGTGAATGCGAAAAGTGACAGCGGCACGGCTCCACTCTATACAGCGGCATTTTTTGGAAATGTCGAAACCGTAACAATTCTCATTTCCAATGGGGCGGATGTTACTGCAAAAGACAACCGTGGTGAAACAGCACTCCATGAGGCGGCGATATTTGGAAAAGGCATTGAAATTATTAAGATTTTCCTTTCCGAGGGAGCAGATGTGAATGCGACAAACAAATTTGGCAACGTTCCGCTTCATAATGCGGCGTTCTTTCAAAAAAACGAAGCCATTTCTTTTCTCATCTCGCACGGGGCGGATGTGAATGTTAAAAACAGGAAAGACGAAACACCGCTCCATCACGCAGTGCTCGGCGATAAGCTCGAAACTGTCAAACTTCTCGTCTTCTGTGGGGCAGATGTTCATGCGAAAGACAAGGAGGGGGAAACATCGCTTGACAAGGCAAAGAAAAACGGGAGCAAGGCGGTTGTGGAATACCTTTCCGGATTACAATGAAGGAGTACGGATGATGAGTACACGAGATTATTTTTTTAAGAGACAAGGGCAACGCTACGCTAATATCCGTAAGGCTTTTAGCCTTAACGGAGTGCGGACATTCCTGTCCGCATTGTATGGTTCTTCCCTTTGCGGACAGGAATGTCCGTACTCCGTTAGCCGTTTCAGACAGGATTAACAGGAGTGGAAATACGATGTATAACTACAAACTCAAATTCACGATAAAGCCGGAGGCGGACGGGCTGGAGGATGAGGCGGTCGTTGAGATGCTCGACAGCTATTGGAATGCCTTGCGGAACAACGGGCAAGTCATAGACGGATTCGACATATTTGCGGATAACAGTCACTTTTACCTCACCGTCGTATTGCCGGAGGAAGATTCGCTTGCCGATTCCAATTGCAACGTCTATGCAAGGGAACGTTTCCAAAAACTCAATGAGCTTTTTGAAGTGGAATTGATTCGGGACGGCATCAATCTTGAAACTCCCTACTCGTGTACCTGCGAGAAACCGTCGGGGTTTTGTTTGGTTGGGGATGTTTCTAACAACACGTCTCCTCTGATTTGCAACGACTGTTCCCAGCCCGTTCCGCTTTATAAAGTTCCTTATGTCTTAGATGATCCAGACGAACATATTTCTATTTTGAGATGGCAACTCGCCTATCAGAAAATGGACGGGCTTTGGATTCATGGCAGTTGGGACAGATTTACGTATGGGGAATTAAGCAAGCACAATTCAAAACTGAACCGCGAGGGGCGTGAAATCTGTAAAGCGCTCGAAAAAGTTTTAGGAGCACCTGTCTATTATGAGTTGTTCTGTATTGACGCGAAAGAGGACGATGAATTTTCGGTTATCCCGCGCGGTTTTCCAAAAGGGCTGCCCAAGGCTTGTCCGAAATGCGGGGAGGCATGGAAAGACGAAGGTAAATTTTTCAGGTGTGAAAAATGCAGGCTGCAGGCTTTCAACTTCGAGTTCTACTGGAAATCGAAAGGATAAATGAAAATGCGTAACGTGCTAAATTTTTTTTTGAGACCTTGCTGGAAGACGTTCGGCTTCTTACTTCTGACCTCTTACTTCTTACTTCTGACTTTCCCCTGCGCGTCCCACGCGCAGGAGGAGCCCCCCCCCCCCCCCGGGGCCCCCCCCGCAAGGGGGGGGGGGGGGCGGGGGCGGGGCGGGGCGGGGGGGGGGGGGGGGCGGGGGGGGGGGGGGGGGGGCCCCC
>WRML01000141.1 GCA_009777165.1 Kiritimatiellota bacterium | reverse complement strand
GGAGTCGCCCATGGGGGCCAGCAGGCGCGTCATCTTGTTCCCCTCGACGGCGACGTTCGCGAAGGTGTTGTTCTTGCCGGCCGCGTCCCACCCGCACCAGACGGTGTTCGTGCCGCCCCCCCAGGCGATCTCGCCGTGGAGCGCCTCGAGCGCCGCCCACGGGCTGGCGCACAGCACGCGGTTGGTGGTGATCCACATGAAGAGCTCGTCGACGTGGCCGACGAGGAGCCAGTTGTTGGGGATGTCGATGACGGGCTGGATGCCCTGCGCCTCCCAGTAGGCCTTGCTCTCGTTGTGCGCGGTGCCGAGCATGATCTTGCCGTAGGGGGCGTCCGGCAGGGGGGGGGTCGCCATCATGTTGCCGCCGTTGCCGCACTCCTGCTCGCTGAATGTCCACCCGGCCCGCATCATCTGCAGCGAGGACAGGAAGGTGGTCAGCTGGGACGACGCGTCGTAGTCCAGCCCGAGGGCGACGTTCGCCCACGGGCCCCCGGCGCACTGCACCTTGGCGAGCTTGACCATGTCCTGCGTCCAGCGGCTGGCGTTGAGGCCGGCGTTGGCCTGCGTGAGGCCGGCGACGGCGGGGATGGCGTGGGTCGAGTAGACGGCGGTGGCGGGGCTGCACTCGGGGGGCAGGATCAGGGGGGCGACCTTCAGGCGCACGGTGTCGGTCAGCACGGGCGCGCCCCCGGCGTCGGCGACCGTCAGGCGCAGGTCGAACGCGTCGGGCCCGGCGCCGCCCGGGGCGCACTTCCGCGGCGTGTTGGACAGGACGTGGAGGTTGGTGGCCACGCCGGGCGGGATCGGGATGCGCCCGTCGCCGCCCCAGCCGAGGGGGCTGCACCCGGCGTCGAACACCGCCAGCCGGTTGGTCTGGGTGATGTCCGCGGGGCTGAGCCAGGCGGTCATGCCGGGCTGCAGCCCGTCCGTGGAGACGGAGAGCGGGGCGGCGTTGGTCACGTACAGGGACGCGCCGAGGCCCAGCGGCCGGCAGGGGGGGATGAGTGCGCCGCGCGTGATGGACCACTTGTCCTTGCCGGGCCTGTCCAGGTCGTTGAGGATGGCGTTGCGGTCGGTGTCCGCCAGCAGGTTACCCCCGGACGCGGTGATGGTCAGCGTGCCGGAGCAGGTGAGGTTGGTGGCGGCGCCGGTGCCGGTGAAGGTGCGGGTGAGGCGGGCGGTGCCGTTGCTGACCGCCTCGACGCGCACCTGGTAGTCCGCGTAGTTGGTGACGGACTGCCCGGGCAGCAGAAGGAGGGAGTTGCTCCACCCCTCCCACAGGCGGACCGCGCCCTGCCCGCTCTCCAGCGTGAGCACGGTGTCGCCGGGCAGGTAGGTGCATGGGGGCAGGTGCGCCAGGCGCAGCGCGCCGGGTTCGGCGGGCATGAACCACCCCCCGGGCCCGGGGAAGAGGCTCCCGAGGATGTCCTCCGTACCGATGCTGTAGCCGTCGAGGTCGAGGTCCCCGAGGATGGGCGAGCTCATCACCGTGAACGCGTTGGTCTGCGCCTCGGTCTTGCCGTTCTCGGTCCACTCGAACACCGCCAGCGCGGCGCGCGGCGCGGTGCTGGGGGTGTTGCCCGTGACATGGACCACCCCCCCCTTGGGGGTCTGCGAGCCGACCGTGAGAGGGGCGCCACCGTCGCCGCACAGGCTGATGTTGGCGGAGAGGTGTGTGAGCTTGGCGGGGGGGGAATGATGGCGTTTATGCATTTTTACGCTCAGGGTCAAGAATCTCCCCTTTTCGTACGGAAGTCCGTGCGCTCGCTCGCAGGTGTCTTCTCGATTTCCTCCTTGATGGTTTTCCAGTGATTCCGCACTTTCTCCTTGCCTGACTGGACGAAACGCTCGGCAACCTCCATCCGCTGGACGCTGTTGTTGTAACCAGAGAGGTGTTCGATAAAAAAGTTGTCCAGCAGACCGACCGACCCGCCCACCCCTGTCCGCATCTTCTCAAACAAAAGCGGGTATATTCCCTCCTTCTCCGTGCCGAGGGGATAGGAGCGGTAAAACGCATCTTTCCATCTCGAATAAAAACACATTCGGCTCCCGTCAAAATATGCCCCGGGCATAATCCTGTCGGCGAACGCGAGCGAGTCCAGTGCCTCGGCAACCTCGATGTATCCGTAGATCCCCCCGTGCCAGCGGATGAGATCATCGGCTGCCGTAGCGGTCTCCTCAAAAAGAGGGAGCGTGCCCTTGTCGCAGAACACGACCAAAACCCGCGACAGGAACACGCATTGGGTGACGTAAGGCGGCAACAGCATCGAAGGGTAATTGCGCGAAGGCGGGGTCTCCTCGTTCAGGCATCTGTACCGCCTCACCACGTCCTCTATCTCGATAATCATTTCACGTTCCGTCAAGTCGTTTTCTGCCGCTCTCTCCTTTAGCTGTTGCGCAATCAAGGCAAGTTCTTTAAAGTCCTTGTCCCGGGGCTGTATCCATCGGATACCGCCCCCCACCTGTGCGATTGCGGCAGCCTCCACGGCGGTGCGGAAACGTTCCGCGCCTGTTGCCTTCGGGATGTCCACGAGGTGGTATTTGCCTTTCCGCCTCGGGTCAAGAAGCCCCCCTTTCGCGCAGAAGTCCTTGCGCTCCTGAACCGGGATACCCTCGATTTTCTTCCGCACGGACTTCCAAAAATTCCTGATGCCGTCTTTGTCCGACAGCGCGAAACGCTCCGCGACCGCCATCCGCTGGACGCTTGTGCCGTAACCGGGCAACTGCTGGAGGAGCGCGTCATCCATCAGCACCACCACGCCGTCGCTTTCCTCCGCCTGTATCTGCCTCAGCATGAACGCGGCGCACGTCTTCATCATGTCCCCGGGCGGTAACGGGTTGCTGTAAACCACCTGGCTTAAATCCGCATAAGCAAAGCGGCGCTGGAGTTCTGAGATGCGTGGGTTTTTCGACACCCTGCCAACGAACGCGATCGAGTCCATCATTCCGGCGACCCTGAAATAATTGAGGATCGCGGCGCGGCTGATTTCCATGTGCCTCGATTCCGCCATCTTCTCGAAGAAGGGAAGGCTGCGCTGCTCATGGAAGTTTACCACAGCATTCAGCGCACTCACGCACAGGACAAAATCGGGCGGTCTGACATGCGGGTCATACTGAGGCGGCGAGTCCTGCTCGGCCAACTTCTGATGTTTCTTCGCCAATGCCTCCAGCTTGCGGACCGCGTCCCGTTTTGTCATCTCGCCTTTTTTAACGGATCCGATTAACTGTCCCGCGATGATCTGCACCTCATTTGGCGGTGGCGGCAACGGTGTCGCTTGGCAGATGGCGACCGCCAGCACCGTCACTACGCCTGTCGCCAGCACTTTTTTCATATCATCTCCTTTTCGCCCAGTCCATCGGATATCCTGTCATTCGGTTTCCTTGCCGGGGTCAAGCAGGTCCCCTTTCGCGCGGAAATCCTTGCGTTCGTTCGCAGGTGTCTTCTCGATTTCCTCCTTGATCGGTTTCCAGCGGTCGCTTATCCGTTTCCCTATTAAATCAACTTCCTCTGACTTGGCAAGCCGTTCCGCAATCTCCATCCGCTGGACGCTGTTGCTGTAGCCGGGGAGATGCTTGGCGAGTGCCTCGTCCAACGCTTTCACGATTCCCGGTTGTTCCGTCTGCACCTTTTCCAGCATGAACGTGTGAACCTTCCGTTTCTCCGCAGGGGAAAGTTCAGTGGGAGAGGGACGGGGTGTGGGCACAGAGGGATTGTAAATCTTCCAGAACGGAAGCAGTTCGTTAAAGGCGATGGCTATCAGTGCGCCGTAGGCAGGAGAATAATCCAACACACCCCAACCTGGATTTTTCGTGATCCTTTCGACGAATGGTAACGCATCCACCGCACCGACAACCCTGACATACCCGGTCATCCCGTACATACGGATAACCCAATCCCCCGATCCTGTCATCTCCTCGAAGAGGGGGAGGCTGTGCCTGTCTTCAAATCCGTGCAACGCGATTAATGCACTTGTGCACCGATCATGGGCATCGTTTGCAACAGCAGTCCTCACGCCGTTATTGCTGAGGGGGGGTGTCTCGAAAATATCTTTGTATTTTCGTGCCAGCGCCTCCATCTCAAGAACCGCGTCCCGTTTCGTCATCTCGCCCTTCTGCACGGACTGCCGCAACTGTACCGCGAGCTTATCCACCTCGTTAGGCCCTCTTGTCTGAGTCGCTAGGCATACAGCCGCCAGCATTACGATTGCTCCACTTGTCACTACCTTTCTCATGTTCTCTCCTTTCATTCGTCATCCTCTCCGTTATCCTCAGGATTCTTTTGCATACCAAAACTGCTCAGGGGCGGCCACGTCATACCCTCCAGCCCGACCTTCAGCAAACCTGTCTTCGGTGCGAAAGTCTGCGGGGGGCCGACGAGGAACTGAAGCCCGAGCCCGTAGATGCGTCCCCTCGGGACACGGACGCCCGCAGCATCTATCGCCTCCCCGTACATCAGCAGACTCCTCACGATTTCGGGATACGTCTTCCCCGGCGGGTGAAAGCCGTTCGCCCAGTCCATCGTCATCATCCATTCTTCCATGATGACTTCCCCGGCGAACGAGATTATCAGAGGCGGAGCCTTGGGGTCATCCTTCTTGGAGTAATCCTCATACGAGAGAAGAATGTCCTCCAACTCGCAGGCGTGCCCCACCTCGTGCGCCAGTACTCTGCCGTTTGTCACGGTACCTTTAACGGCAATGCCGATAAGGTTATGGAAAGCATCATATTTACCTCCGAGACTCGACACGAAAAAAATATTCAGCCCTGTCAACTCATGGTTCGCGCCCTTTTGGGTGCGGAACAGGTCGGTTTCGGTCGGACAATCAGGCCACGACCATCCGAGATGCAGATAAGTCGAGTTGCTGATCACGTTGACCTCCCCCTCCAGTACGAGCCGCACGGCGAACTGCTGTTCGGTGATGACGTTCGAGTCCTCAATCAACTGGATAACGTCCGCGATCTCCTTTGCCTGACCCGACCCGTCATTCTCCGCCACGATCCAGACCCTGACGGGGATGTTGGTCACGGGCAAGACCCTGCCTTGGATGGCGGGGTGCTCGCTGCCCGTGCTCCACACATGCTCCTCCGTCTCCACCTCCAGCCAGAAGTCGCCGGGGGACTCGCCCTTCACGAGGGCGGTCTCCCCCTTCCCATACGACAGGGACACGACCCCGTCGTTTGCGTTACCGATGTTCCAGCTTATCCGGTCGTCGAGGCAGCCCCCGGGCAGGACACCGAGCTTGTACTCCGCAGTCTCGCCGACACGGATGCAGTTGGGGTTGAGGTACATGCGGTCAGGCTGGTACTGGGGCTCCTCCAGGCTGAACAGGTCGATCGTGACACGGAAGGCGGTGACCGGGAGCGATGCCGAACAGGCGAGGTTGCTTGCGATGCCGTTGCCGATGAACGCATAGGTGAGCGTCGCCACGCCGTTGGAGGCCGCCTCGACCCAGACGCAACCCGCGAGGCTCGCGTTGGTCACCGCCTGTCCCGGGCTGAGGATGACGGTGCCTCCCGGGCTCATCGTGTCCCACACGCGGAAACCCTCGTCGCCCTCCAGCGACAGGACAAGATCGCCTGTCATCCCCGTGAACGTGTCGAGGTCAACCTTCGTCGCGACGGTGGGGTTGTCTTGAAGGCGCATGCGCAGACCCCATTCCGGTGGGGTGATGCTCTTGGCGATGTTGTTGGTGTTGGCGATACCCCCCCCGTGGAAATCCCCCACGGTCAGGACGCTCATCACCGTGAACGCGTTCGTCTGCGCCTCGGTCCTGCCTTCGCTGTCCGTCCGCGTGAACACGGCCAACGCGTCGCCCGGGTTTTGGCTGGGGGTCACTCCGGCGGCATAGACCGCCTCGCCCTGGGCGACCGTCCCTCCGGCGCCGAACGGCTGGAGCGTGTCGCCAGGCCCCTTGCGGTAGAGGCTGATGTTGGCGGTGACGGACTCCAGCGTCATCGTCTCGCTGGTATGCGCGGCGTGGGCGGGGCACGGGCAGCACATCCCCCCGCAGGGCCCCCCGTGCGGATGGAGGCTGACCATGCTCTCCGGCAGCCAATCGTAGGAGTGCGGGACGATCCCCCGGTCAACATACGGGCTGAACGCCTCCGGTTTTTCCTCCCCCCCCCCCCCCCCCGGGGGGGGGGGGCCGCCCCCCGGCCGCCCGGGGGCCGCCCGGGGGGGGGGGGGGGGCCCCCGCCCCCCCCCCCCCGC
>WRML01000140.1 GCA_009777165.1 Kiritimatiellota bacterium | reverse complement strand
CCCGCGCGGGGGCGAGCCCCCGCGACGAAAAGCGGCGGCGAGCCGCCGCACTCCAGAGGTTACGCCTCCTCGCCACATGCGCGAGGGTATTCTGCCCTTACGGCTCGCGGGGCGCGGTTCGTTTGTCAATTCACACATGATTTTTTTTTGCATTTTTTTTCTGTTTGCGCTTGCATTGGCTCGCCAAAGCTGATACATTGGTCTTCTCTTCTTTAAGCGAGCTTAGCTCAGTTGGTAGAGCGCCACCTTGCCAAGGTGGCTGTCGAGGGTTCGAATCCCTTAGCTCGCTCCAGTTCTCTCAATCAGGGTTGCGATGCGTCCTGTGGCAGCTTCGGGGCTCAGGGTTTTGAGGGCTTCTCCCATTTTCCTCAAGCTGTCGGGATTGTTTTTCTTGTTCAGCACATACCGCATGAGGGTGCGTCCGGTAAGCTCGCGTTGGATGCCCATGTCCGCGCCGCCTGTGCGGACGAGCGCGGCGGCGTTCAACTGCTGATGGTCGCGCACGGCGGACGGCAACGGAATCAGGAACGCGGGCTTGCCCAGCAGACAAAGCTCCAGGCAGGTCGAGGCCCCTGCACGGGCAATGACAAGATCCGCCGAGGCATACGCGCGCCCCACCTCCGTGATGAACGCGGAAACAAACGCCGGGACCCCCGCTTTCTCATAGGCCCCCCTTACCATCGCCTCGTCCGCCGTGCCCGTCTGGTGAATCACGAAAAAGCCGTTGACCCCGCTTTGCTTTAACAGGCACATCGCTTGCGCCGTCAGCTGGTTGATGCGGTGGGCCCCCTGACTGCCGCCCGTGACAAAAACCGTGAACGCGCCGCTCGGGACATCGCCAAGGGGGGGCTGCCCGGCAAGGGTCTCGCGCACGGGGAGGCCGGTCTTCACGACTTTGCGCCGGGGGAGCCAGTCGGCGGTCTCGTCGAAACTGGTGGCGACGACGTGCGCGAAGCGGGAGAGCGCGTCAACGGCTTTCCCGGGCACGGTGTTGCTTTCGTGCAGGATGACGGGGATGCGGTGGAGCCACGCCGCCAGCACGGGGGGGAGGCTGGCGTAACTGCCCATCGCAAGCAGCGCGTCGGGGCGGTGCCGCTTGATGGCCTTGAGGCAGCGGAAGAATGCGCGGATCATGCGCGGCGTGTTCTGGAGCGAGAGCTGGCGCGCCCCGGTCAAGAAGACGTCGCCGTCCCAGCCCGGATGCGCGGCGGCCTCGACGGCGCGCCCGGAGAACCAGACCTCCACCTGGTGCCCGCGGCGTTTGAGCTCGTTCGCGACGGCCAGCCCGGGGAACACGTGCCCCCCCGTCCCGCCGCACGCCACGACAATGGATTTTTTATTCATACTGATTTCCTTGCTATGGGTTTCACACAGAGCCACAGAGACACAGAGCATTTCATTTTGTGTTCTCTGCGCATCCTCTGTGCCTCTGTGTGAAACATTTAACCTCATTGCCTCCGTGCCTTAAATTCGTGAATCATCTCCAGAAGCTCGCGCCGCGCGAACGCATACACTATGCCGCCGTAGAAGGCCGCGCCTGTCGCGACCGCGCCGAGCATGGCGATGACCTGCGCCAGTTTGTGCGTGCCGAGCCAGCGGGTCAGCAGGGTGTGGACGGCGAGCGCGAGGGCCCCCATGAGCGTCGCGAAGACGATGGCTTTCAGGAGGGGCCCCAGCACGCCGCTGGCGCAGGGGGCCCCGATCTTGCGGCGGAGGATGATTGCGAGCGCGAGGCCGTTTACCGCGCTCGACAGGACGGTCGAGGCGGCGATGCCAACGTGCTTCCAGCCGGGGGGAAGGAAGATCACGCTCGTGATGTTCAGGGCGATGTTGAGGACCAGCACATGCAGGCTCACGCGGAGGGGGGTCTTGAGGTCCTGCATCCCGTAGAACGCGGGGGTCATGGCTTTCTGGAAACTGAACACGAGCAGCCCGGGGGCGTAGGCCGCGAGCGCACGTGCGCTGAGGATGGCGGAGTCGCAGTCGAAGGTCCCCCCCTTGATGCAGTAGATCACCTCGATGCAGGGGTACGCGAGCGCGAACAGCCCGGCCGAGCAGGGGGCCATGATGAGCGTCATGTTGCGCATGGCGCGTTCGAGCGTCTGGCGCATGAGGGGGTAGTCGCCGCGCTGGGCGTGGCGCGAGAACGCCGGCAGCAGCACGGTCATGAACGCGGTGCCGAACATCCCGAGGGGGAGGTAGACGATGCGCTCGGCGTACTCCAGCGCGGCCGGGGCCGAGGCGTCCGCCCAGTACGCCAGCAGCTTGTCCACGCTGACGTTGATCTGGATGACCCCCATGCCGAGCGCGGCGGGCGCCATCAGGATCAGGACCCTGCGCAAGCGGGGGTCTCCGAAAAGGCCCGACCAGCAGAGGCCGAAGCGGAAACCGTGGCGGCGGAGCGCGGGAAGCTGGAACGCGATCTGCGCCAGCCCCGCCACGAGGACGGACCAGCTCAGCACGATGACGCGGAGGCCGGGGTCGTTGTCCAGGAACGGGAAGATCCCCACGAGCGTCAGGATCGAGACGGCGTTTAGCAGGAACGGCGTGAAGGACGAGACGCCGAACCTGCCGAGCGTGTTGAGCATCCCCGAGACGAGCGCGGCCACGCAGATGAACAGCGCGTAGGGCAGCATGATGCGCAGCATGGGCAGCGGCAGCTGCCAGGCGCTGTCGGGCGGTAGCACACGCGCGAGGGGGTAGGAGAGCAGGATGCCCCCCAGCGTGATGACCCCCAGCACGAGCGTCAGGAGCGTGATGACGCGCATGGCGAAGAGCCGCGCCTGCCCGCGTCCCTCCTTCTCGAGCGTCTCGCTGAAGACCGGCACGAACGCGCTCGACAGGGCGCCCTCGCCGAACAGCCGCCGGAACAGGTTCGGCACAAGGAACGCGATGTCGAACGCGGACTTCAGCGGCGACGTGCCGAAGAAGTACGCCATCGCCATCTCGCGGACCAGCCCCCCGAAGCGGCTGACCGCCGTCATCGCGCTCACGACCGACACCGAGCGCAGCACGGGCGGATGCGGCGAAGCGGACGATGGGGACTCTGTTTTCGTAGGCTTCATCTGTCGGGATTGTTTTTGCAGAGGCACAGAGGCGCAGAGGAAAAACAGGAAAACAATTTTAAGGCCATCCGAAGATTTGACATGTGGAAATATTACTTCGTTTCTGGATTTTCGGCAAGTGCGGATTTTAGGCTTCTTCGGGGATTGTGCTTTGCTTCTTAGGATAGGTTGTCAATTCCATTGTGTCCATTGCGAATGCTATTGTGCCTTAGAAATTAGGAATTAGGAATTAGGAATTAGAAATTAGAAATTAGGAATTAGGAATTGAGAGGTGGAGGGGGGAGTTACCTCCTAATTCCTAATTCCTAATTCCTAATTCCTAATTTCTAACTCCTACCTCTCTCAATACCCCACCGCCCTGACGCGGAAGAAGCGGCGTTCGTCCGTCGGCTCGCCGAAGACGGTCGCCGTGTGCTTCGGCGCGTTGATGGCGGGATCGAGGAGGAGGTCAAGCGTGTCGGCCTCGCCGTACTCGTCCCACGAGCCGAGCGGCACGCTCAAATCGCGGGTGGCGAAGACGGCGTAGCGGTAGACCCCGAACCCGATCTGTGACGGATCCCACGTCAGCGTCACGGCGCCCGTGGCGGCGTCCACTCCGATGGTGTCAACGCGCAGCCACTGGCCGCTCGTGGGGGTTTCGCCCCATTGCGCCACGAGGACATGGTTGCTGGCGGTCGCGACGATGTCGGAGGAGGTAATCGGCGTACCCTCGAGCGTCCAGCCCTCGAAGACATACCACTCCCGCGCGTCGGGCACGGGCAGTTCGCCGTACTCCCCCCCGAACACGACGTTGGTCGTGGCGAGGCCGCCCGTCCCGCCGTTGTAGTCGAACGTCACCTCGTAGGTGTTGCCCGTCCACCGCGCCACGAGGACGTGGTTGGTGTCCGTGGCGACGCTCGCGGACGTCGCGTCCGCACCCTCCAGCGTCCAGCAATCGAAGGCGTAGCCCTCGCGCTCCGGGTCGGGCGACGGGAAATAGTCCGCGTACGCCGCGCCGAACGTCACGTTGACCACCGTGTCGGCGTCCCCGTTGCCGTAATGGAACGTCACCGCGATGTCATCCCTCAACGCCCACAGCGCCACGAGCGTCACGCCCTCGGCGGGCATCTCGAACGCCTCCCCGAACGCGACGCTCGCGCCCGACACCGCGTTGCTCCAGCCCGTCATCGCGTAGCCGACGCGCGCGAACGCGTCGGCGTTCGTCACCGTCACCGACTCGCCGTATACATAATTCTCCACCGCCACCCCCGCGTCATACCCGTCCTCGTACGTCAGCGCGAAACTCTCGCGGTTGTAGAACATCTCTAGCTGCGTGGTGTTGTCCGTGCCGACCGTCGCGTTGGTGGTCGAGCCTCCCGCGTAGAACGAGAACCCCGCGACATCCTCCGGCGCCGCCCACACCCCCGCGCCCAGCGTCGTGAAGAACGTCTCCGACGTGATGTCGTACCCGCCCCCGACCTTCTCCCACGACGATTGCACGTAATAGATGGCAGTCTCCGAATCCGCCGCGTCATCCCTCCAAACGCCCATCAGGATCGCGTCCCTCCCGTCGAGCGCGAACGGCTCCCCCTCCGCGACAAGCCCGCCAGCGGTCAGGTTCGTCCAGCACAGGAACGTGTGACCCGCCCTGAAGTGGTCGCCGCTCACCGACGCCGCCCAAACCTGCGCGTCGCCGCCGTAATGCAACCCACCGTTATCGTCGAGCAACACGTCATCCCCGTCATCCCCGACCACGTACACCACCGAGAAATCCAGCCCCTCCTTCAGCGAGACATCGTCATAGTAGAGCGCCAGCTCCAGCGACCCGTCCCCGGCGGCTTTCCCCCAAATCGAGTTCGTGGACGCCGCCGCGTTGAACGCGTAACCCGGGATCCCGATCGGCAGCCCGACGACCAGTGCCCCGGCCTCCGCCATGAACACCTCGTTCGAATACGCCGAATACGTCCCCGCGTTCGGCGCGTCCTCCGCCCAGTGAACCACCGAGTAAGGCACCGCCGCGACGACCGTCAACGCCACCGACACGGGGCTCGCCCACCAGTCCGCAGTGTACAGCTTGATCTCCGCCGCATAAGTCCCCGCGGCCGTGGGCGCGGTCGCGCTCGGCCCGTAGGACGTCGCCCCCGTTCCCGTGTACGTCACCGTGAAATCCGACTGCGGGAGACCCAGCAGGACACCGGGCACCGCGTAATCCTCCGCATCCGCGACCACCGCCTTCGGCGAGCCGTCGAACAGGAACGCCTGCGGATTGCCCGCGATGATCGTCGCCCGATCCCCCGCCGTGTATTGCCTGACCTGTATCCCCACGCCGCCCGAATTCCCCGCGCTCGTGTAACTGTGGAAGATACCCGGGGCGATGTAGCTTGAACCGCCGCCGCCGCCGCCAATGGCGTAGTACCCAGGAGAATTGGGCAGCATGCTCATCCCCCCTCCTCCGCCTCCGCCGGTGTATCCCGCGCCGCCGCCGCCCACGACACTGGCGCCTCCGGCTCCGTTGCCTATCCCGCCGCCGGCGCCGCCGGTACTGGGGAATACAGGGTAAGCGGCGCCTCCGGCGCCTCCTGCCGACTGGGTGCCACCGCCACCGCCAAAACCAACATAAGTGTTTACGTTCGCCAAGTTGCCGCCCGTGCCGCCGCTACCTCCAGGGGCGCCCCCCGCGCCTCCCGCGCCGCCGGCGACAGTTCCGGCCTGACCGTACTCTCCTCCTCCTCCGCCCCCTCCTGCGCCAACCACCATCGTCGCGCCGTTGCCGTTTTTCACGAACGCCGCCGCGCCTCCGACGCCGGTGCCTACGGTCGGCGTGGCTCCGGCGACGGTCGAATAGCTCCATGTGACGGAAGACGCCTCGCCCCTCATGTCAAGCCACGCCGTCACGCTTCTGCCCGCGCCACCGACGCAAGTGGGGGTGTTATTTCCTTTTGCGCCATTTACTGTGATCGCGTACACGAACCCCGGCTGCATCGTGAACGCGTTGCCCGAAAGCGCGACATCCTGAATGTAGATCGCCCCCGGCACCTGCGCCCTCGCGACACTCGCCCCGAAAAGCGCGATCATCGCGAACGCCGCCGCGAAACGTCTGAGCGAAAACGTTGCAAGGTAGGACGAAGGCATCCTCGTCCTACCTTGAACCGTGCGGGAAAATATGTTGTAAGTCCCTCGCGTCCAACTATTTAACGCAAACGGGGGGGG
>WRML01000139.1 GCA_009777165.1 Kiritimatiellota bacterium | reverse complement strand
GACGCGGGCAATCGCGAACGGCGTGTCGAAAAGCCCCTCGGGGCGCAGGTCGAAAAAGTCAATGCCCGGCTCCGCCTTCGCGTCGGCGACCGTCCGCAACATCACCAGCGGGGGGATGACCTCAGGGGTCATGGCGTTGACGAGCCTCACCATCGCCTCGACATCCAGGTTGGCGGGGTCGAACACGACAGGGTGTGCCGCGCCCGTGAGGTAGTCCTCGGGCTTTTTGACCGTCTTCTGCGTAGCGCGAAACGCCATCTGCAAGGTCTGCGCGAGCTGCTTGCGTTGCACCAGCGCCAGCTTGGTCTCCGGGCGCAGTGCCGCCATCGCCGCCGCGAACGCCTCCATGAACGGCTTGTCCGTGTACGACGACCCGAGGCTCACCACATAGTACGGCGCGTTCGCCGGGAACAGGTCACCGGTGTCGGGCGTGTAATCGCGGTGTGCGGGATAAAACCAGCATTGGTTGTTCATCACGAATTGGAATGCCTGGAGCGGCTGCATGGGATCGGTCACGATTGCGCGCGGCAGGCTCCGCCAAAAGGGTCCGGCCGTGAGCGCGACCGAGGCATTGCCGATGACGGGGAACTCGAAAAGCCCGTTCGGCAATCCCGTGTGGAGGTTTTTCGCCTTCGGTTCTGCACCGTAGACCAGGGGGGTCATTCCAGGGAACTTGCTCACCTCCAGCGCCGAGTGCCCGCCGTCGCGGTTGAGGTAGAGGTCTCCGAAATTCCCGCTCGCCTGATTTGCCTTAAGCCAGCCGCTGACGTCATCGCGTGCGGGGCCCTGGTAAACGTCCGCGTAATCGGCGTTCTTTTTCGTGTCCGGGCGGAGGAGTTTCAGGAGCGTCTGGAAACATCCCGCGTTGAACTCCCATGTCGTGTTGGTCGCGTTGATCTCCAGCGCAAGCCCCATGACGCCCGTTGTCGGCACGACCTGCACAACGCCCTCGACAGGTTTCCCCTGCAGCTCCGCCGCCTTTTTGACGAGCTCCTTGAACGCCGGCAAGGCCGCCAGCGATTTCAGGTCTGGATCCTCCGCGATGGCCTTACTGTTGCGAAACCCCAGCATGATGGCCTTGTCAAGCGCGGCGATCGCGTCCCGCTTGTCCTGGCGGTACGCCAACGCACAGGCCAGGTTGTACTGCCATGTCGGGTCCTGCGGCATCAGCTCGACGCCCGCGCGGCAGAGTTCTTCCATCTCGGCGGTCTTCCCCGAGCGGAACGCCTGTATGAACTGCTGCTGCAGCTGACGGTGCTGCGGGAAAACCTGCGGCATATCAAACACACTCGTCGCGAAGGCAGCGACCGCAACAGACACAAAGCAGAGGGCTATTTTTTGGCTCGCAGAGGCACAGAGGCACCGCGTTTTTTTCATTAACAACATCATCCCATTACTCCTGTAATCCTGTCCACAAAACCGTTAGAACCAGCGCCAGAACTTCCACCAGGGCTGTTTCTTGCGCGTCTGCTCCAGCAGCCACTTGACCACATTCGTGTCCGAGTAGGCCCTGTCCCAGCTGTTGTGCCCCCCCTTCGCGTACTCCGTGTAGGTGACCTTCCCGCCAGCCGCCTTCAGCGCCTTGACCATGCGCCGCGAACATTCCACGTTGACATTCTTGTCATCCTGCGAATGAAACACCCAGACCGGGACGGACGCGATGTTGCCGGCAAGCTTCGTGTCCCCCCCCGCACTGATGGGGATTGCCGCCGCGAACATCTCCGGGTAACGTTGGATGGCATCCCACGTGCCGAACCCGCCGAGGGAGAGGCCCGTGACGTAGAGGCGGTCAGGGTCGGCCTGCTTGTCCCGCACGAGGTGGTTGCAAAGCTCCAGCGCGACCTCCAGCGAAGGCGCGATCTCCTTCGTCGCCGAATACTCCGCCGACATGGCGATTTTCGTGACCCACCAGTTCAGTATTCCCGGCGGGCATTGCGGCGCGACCACAATCACCTGCGCACGCTGTTTCAGGAACGACGACAGCAACGTCGGAAGCCCCATTGCGATTTGCTTGCGGTTGTCCGTCCCACACGCCGTCGAACCGTGCAGGAACAGGACGAGCGGGTATTTCTTGCCCTCCACCGGGAACTGCGGATACGACAACCTGCACGTGAACACCTCCCCCGCCTCATTGGTGTATGCGTAAGGCTTCATCATCTCGTCGGGCGTGAACTGCGCCAGCACCGGCAACGCCCACAACCAGCAAATCAAAAATGTCCGCATCGTTTTCCTCCATAAAACAAGAAAAACCATACCACGTTCGGACGGAAAAAACGAGCGAAAAAATAAACATGATCGAATTTGGTCTTTCAACGGATTTCTGCTATACTTTATCGCCATGTCAAAACCATTTGTCCATCTTCATCTGCACACGAAATACAGCATGCTCGACGGTGCGTGCCAGATCAAGCCGCTGGTGCTCCGCGCGAAGGAGTTGGGCATGACCGCACTCGCCATCACGGACCACGGCGTGATGTATGGCGTGATCGATTTCTACAGGACGTGTAAGGAGGAGGGCATCAAGCCCATCATCGGGTGCGAGATTTACATCAACCCGAAAGAGCATCGATCGGCGCGTGGTGACCCGAAAGCACCGTATCACCATCTCGTCTTGCTGGCGGAAAATCGGGAGGGGTATTATAACCTCTCGAGAATCAACACCATCGGATACACGGAAGGGTTCTACAGCAAACCGCGAATTGACAAGGAGACGCTGCGGGCGTATTCGGGGGGGCTGATCGCGATGTCGGCATGTCTCCAAGGTGAGGTCAATGCATTTCTCCGGGATCGGCGCCTTGACGTTGCCGAGGCGGTCGCGCGCGAGCACATGGACATCTTCGGCCCCGACCGTTTTTTCCTGGAACTGCAGGATCACGGGATCAGGGACAATGACGGGAGCGCGATACAGCGGATTGTGAATGAGGGGGCCCGTGAACTCAGCCGTCGGACAGGGTTGAAGACGGTCATCACGAACGATGTGCATTACCTCCACCAGAGCCACGCGCGGGCACATGAGATCATGTTGTGCATCCAGACCGCAACGGTGATGAGCGACCCCAAGCGCATGAAGTACGAGACGGACGAGTTCTATTTCAAGTCGCGGGAGGATTTGGAGAAAGTGTTCCCGGACGATGCGGAGGCGTTCGACAGGACACAGGAAATCGCCGACCGTTGCAACGTGGATCTGACGTTTTCGGACGGGAAGGCGGACAACCTCCACTTCCCCTCGTTTGAGACGCCGGAGGATTTTACGGACGGGATCAGTTATCTGATTCACCTCGGCAAGCAAGGGATGGAGAAACACTACGGCTTTTCATTCGCCCAGCCGAAGGATGAACGCGAACAGGGCTTGGTCGAACGTTTCAACTACGAGGTCGGCATCATCCAGAAGACGGGGTTCGTCAACTATTTCCTTGTGGTGGCGGACTTCATCAACTGGTCGCGGATGAACGGGGTCCCGGTGGGACCCGGGCGCGGCTCAGGGGCAGGTTCGATTCTCGCCTACGCCTTGGGCATCACGCAGATTGACCCCCTCCGCTTCGATTTGATTTTCGAACGCTTCCTCAATCCGGAGCGCGTGTCGCCGCCCGACTTCGACATCGACTTCTGCCAAACCAATCGCGGTAAAGTCATCGAGTACGTGAAGCAGAAATACGGCAAGGACCGCGTGGCTCAGATTGTGACGTTTGGGCAGCTGGGCGCGAAAACCGTCATCCGCGACATCGCGCGGGTACTGGAAATCCCGCTGAGCCAGGCGGACCGTTACGCCAAGATGATCCCCACCGACCCGAAAATCACGCTGGCGAAAGCGAAGACGGAGAACCCGGAGTTCGCCGCCGCGTGTGTCAATGACCAAGGACTGCGCGAAATCATGCGTCATGCCGAAGTGCTGGAGGGGCTTTACCGCAACGCGGGGCTTCATGCCGCAGGCGTGGTCATCGGCGACAAGCCGCTCATGGATCTCGTCCCCCTCGCGCGGGACAAGGGCGGCGAGACCATCACCCAGTACGACAAGGACTGCATCGAAAAATGCGGATTGCTCAAGATGGACTTCCTCGGGCTCAAAACGCTGACCGTGCTGCAGGAGGCCGTCGCCCTCATCAAGCTGATCCATGGAAGGGAGATTGATTTAGTGTCGCTGCCGCTGGACGACGAGAAGACGTTCAACCTTTTCCAGGCGGCGGACACCATCGGCGTGTTCCAATTTGAGTCGGGCGGGATGCGGCGAGTCCTTGCGGATTTGCAGCCCACGCACATCGAGGAGATCATTGCCGCCAACGCGCTCTTCCGCCCGGGACCCATGGAGAATATCCCGTCATTCATTCGACGGAAAAAGGGACAGGAGAAAATCGAATACGACCATCCGCTGCTTGAACCCATCCTGAAAGAAACCTACGGCATCATGGTCTATCAGGAACAGGTGCAGCGCGCCGCGCAGGTGCTGGCGGGTTATTCGCTCGGACGTGCCGACCTGCTCCGCCGCGCCATGGGGAAGAAGATTGCCAAGGAGATGACCAAGGAACGCAAAGGCTTCGTCGAGGGATGTGAGAAAACGCAAGGCATTCCCAAGAAACGCGCCGGGCAGATTTTCGACAACATGGAAAAGTTCGCGGGATACGGCTTCAACAAGTCCCACGCCGCCGCCTACGCGATTGTCGGCTACCAGACCGCCTACATGAAGGCGCACTACCCCGTCGAGTTCATGTGCGCGCAGATCTCCTCCGAAATGGGCAACTTCGATAAGCTGCCCGGCTTCGTCGCCGCCGCCGCCGACATGGGCATCAAGGTCCTGCCCCCGGACATCAACCTCAGCCTCGACCGCTTCTCGCCCGAGGACGGGAACGTCCGCTTCGGGCTGGCGGGCATCAAGACCATCGGCGAAGGCGTGGCGGATGCCATCCTGCAAGCACGCAACGCCAACGGGCCGTTTGAGAGTTTCGCGGACTTCTGCACGCGCGTTGACGACGCTGTCACCAACAAGCGCGTGATGGAAGGACTCATCAAATGTGGCGCGATGGACTGCTTCGGCATCCACCGCGCGCGCCTGTTCGCCAACATCGAACTCATCCTTTCCCGCACACAGGAGCAGAAGAGCGAGTTGCAGAGCGGGCAAGGGAACCTCTTCGACGGCCTGGACGCAAAAGACGCAGGCTCCGCAGACCCCAACCCCCTGCCAGACTACCCTGCGTGGTCGCAAGCCGAAAGCCTCAGGTACGAGCGCGAACTCTTGGGCGCGTACATGACCGGGCACCCGCTCAACCGCTTCCGCCGCGCCATCAGCGAGTTTCAGACCGCTCGTATCCGGGACTTGGAGGCACTGCCAGACAATAAGGAAATCCGCGTTGCCGGGCTGTTGTCATCCGTCTCGCGGCGCATCAGCGCAAAGACGAAAGAGCCATGGGCAATCACCGTTCTGGGCGACGGCGAACACGCAATCGAGGCACTGGTGTTTGCAGAGGCTTACAAAAAATACGAGGGAATCTGCGTGGCGGACGCGCCCGTGATAATCTGCGGCACGCTCTCCAGACGCGAAGATCAACCCAAGATTATGGTCCGCGAAATGTTCCCACTCACAGAAGCAGCAACACATTTTACGGAAAAGGTAGTGGTCGCGGTCAAGGCCGGCACCCCCCAGACGGGTGAGCGGATCAAGGGCATTCAGAGTCTCGCGTCCTCATGTCCAGGGACGATCCCGCTGTTCATTTATCTGAAGTACGACGGGAACAAACGCTTTGTGGTGAGAGCGGGTTCCGCTTTCACGGTTAATCCCTCCGGCGATTTCCCTGAGACCGCAGAAAAGCTGCTCGGCAAAAACAGCATAATCCGTGTCGCCAAGCAAGCCATCTTCAAAGATCCCCGTCCCGGACGCCGCTGGTCACCCAGGTAAGATGGCAAAACCCCATACGCCCCTGAATCGTTGAATTTCGTCAAAAAAAATGCGTGGATGGCCGCAAGGGGGGTACCGCAAGCCCTCTGGAGTGCGGCGGCTTGCCGTCGCTTTCATGCGTGGGGCTCGCCCCACGCGCCAGCATTCGGGCACATACACGCGCCCCCCCCTACAACCGTCCAAAGGACCGTACCCCTCTCCCCCAGCCCCCTTTTGAAAGGGGGTGCCACCGTATCCGGCGGCGGGGGTTTGTTCATGGCGTAATCTATGGAGTACGGCGGTTTGCCGCCCCTTTTATGCGGGGGGCTTGCCCCACGCCCCCGTGCCCGCGCACACACACCCGCCCCCCCCCCCAACCGTCCCCCCGCCCGGGCCACGCCC
>WRML01000138.1 GCA_009777165.1 Kiritimatiellota bacterium | reverse complement strand
CCCCCCCCACTTTCACCCAACCCACTCAACAGGAGACTGATCATGAATGACACCACCGCAGTATTGAACACCCTCGACCGCACACGTACCGAAGTCGCGAACATCGTCTTCGGGCAGCAGCAGGCCGTTGACTTTTGCCTCGTCGCAATCCTCTGCAACCAGCACGCCCTGATCGAGGGGGTCCCCGGCATCGCCAAGACGTTGCTGGTACGCACGCTGGCGAACGTGCTGGGGTGCGACTTCGGGCGCATCCAGTTCACACCCGACCTCATGCCGGCGGACATCACTGGTACGAGCGTCTTCGATGTTCAGACCGGGCAGTTCCGGCTCGTGCCCGGGCCCGTCTTCACCTCCTTCCTGCTGGCGGACGAAATCAACCGCGCCCCCGCCAAGACTCAGTCCGCGCTGCTCCAGGCCATGCAGGAGCGGCGCGTCACCATTGACCGCGACACGCACACGCTGCCGCCGGATTTCACCGTCTTCGCCACCCAGAACCCCATCGAGTACGAGGGCACCTACCCGCTGCCGGAAGCGCAGCGTGACCGCTTCATGCTCAAGATCCCCATGGTGTACCCGGAGGCAGAGGAGGAGATGGCGCTGGCGCACGCGATGCTGTCGGGTGACGCGCCGGAGACTCGCCTCGACCGTGCGGGTGTGTCCCCGGTCCTCGACGGCACGACGCTCGCGGAAATCCGCCAGAGCCTCGCGGGCATCACCGTGCGCGAAGAGCTTGTGCGTTACGCCGTGGAAATCGTCCGCGCCACGCGGGTGCGCGACAGCGTGTTGCTTTGCGCGGGGCCTCGCGCCACGCAGTCCCTTGTGCTGGGGGCCCGCGCGCTGGCGGCGGTCCGGGGCAAGGACTTTGTGACCCCCGACCACCTGCGCGAAATCGTGCTCCCTGTGCTGGGGCACCGGATGGTGCTGAAACCGGAACATGAGGTCGAGGGGCTCACGGCAAGCGAGGTCATCACTCAAATCCTGTCCGAGGTCGCGGTCCCCCGTTAAAGGTCACATGGTCGTCCCCACGAACAGATTGATTTTCTGGAGCGCGATGACCTTGCTGCCCGCGGCGCTGTTGGTCACGTTCGTCCCGCACCTGCTGTGGGTGGCGGGGGGCCTGGTGTTGATCGCCGGGGTGATCGGTGTGCTGGACATGGATGCGGTACGGACGAGGAGTGCGCCCCTGGCGTTCGCGTTGCCGGAGGTGACGAATTTTTCCTGCGGGTGCACGGGCGAGCTCAAGGTGGTGCTGGCGTATCCTGCCGCGTTACAGGGGGGGATGGTACGCCTCGCGCTCGACCTGCCGCCCGAAGCGGGCGCGGAGGATACGATGCTCGAGTGCCGCTTACCGATGGATGCGGAGCAGGCGCAAGTCGCATGGTCGTGCCGCCCGGTCAAACGGGGGGCCCACCTGATCCGCCACGCGGCGTGTGAGGTGACCTCCCCCCTCGGGCTTTGGCACGGCGTGCGCCGCCAGGCCGTGAGGAGCGTCCTGCGCGTCTATCCCGACCTGCGCGGCGAGCAACGCAAGCTCGCGCCGATCTTCCTGCGCCGCGCAAACCTCGGTACGCACATCTGCCGCGTGGCGGGCAAGGGACGCGAGTTCGAGAAATTGCGCGAGTATGTGCCGGGGGATGACCTGGGCGACATCCATTGGAAGGCCACCGCGCGCCGGCGGTTCCCCATCACGAAAATTTTCCAGGCAGAGCGCACACAAGAGGCCTATGTGATCCTCGACGCCTCGCGGCTGTCGGGACGGCCCGTCGAGGGCGACACAGAAGACCGCACCGTGCTGGACCAGTACATCCAGACCGCCCTGACGCTGGTGCTGGCGGCGGAACGCCTCGGGGACCGCTGCGGGCTGGTCATCTTCCACCGCACGGTCGTGCGCTTCCTTCCGGCGGACAGCGGCAAACAGCACTTCGACGCTTGCCGCAATACACTCTACCTGTTGCAGACGGAGACGGTCGCGCCAGATTTCCAAGAGCTGTTCGCGTTCCTGCGCACCCGCATCCCCAAACGCGCACTGATGCTGTTCCTCACGCACATTGACTCGCCCGCGCTGGCGGAGGCGTTCCTGGAGGCGTCGCGCCTGGTCCTGCGCCAACACCTGCTGGCCGTGCCGCTCTTCACCTCGCACGACGTGCGCCCGCTCTTCTCCAAACCGCCGCCCGACACGCTGGATGGCGTGTTCGCGGATTTCGCGGGGCACCTGTACTGGCGGAACCTCAAGGCGCTGGAGCGTCAACTCCGCGTCCGCGGCGTACACACGTCGCTCGCGCCTGCACACAAGGCGACCTCCGCGCTCTGCTCCCACTACCTCACCGTGAAAGGAAGGCAACTGCTATGATCGTTGACCTGCAACGTTTCCTGAACCGCAACGAGCCGCAGTGGAACGCGCTCGATGCCCTGCTCACGCGCATCGAGCAGGCGCCGGACGACCCGCTGAGCATCGCGGACATCACGCGCCTCCATGCGTTGTACGAGCACGCGTCCAACAACCTCGTCGAGTTGAACAGCGCCTTGTCGAATCCCGAGCTGCGGGCGTTTTTGGAAACACTCGTGATGCGCGCGTACAGCGAGATGTATTCCCGGTGCACCCGCACGGCGCGGTTCTCGCCCAAGCGGTGGCTGCTGCAGACGTTCCCGCAGACGTTCCGGCGGCACGCCTACTTCTTCGCGCTGGCGTGTGCGATCACATTCGGCGGCATCCTCTTCGGCACCGGCGCGACGCTCGTCGACCCCCCCTCCCGCGAGGTGCTGATGCCCTTTGGGCATGACAGGGTTGACCCGCGCAAACGCGTGGAGCAGGAGGAGAAAAGCAGCTTGAGCCACACGTCTGACCGCCAGGCCTTCTCGGCCTACCTGCTCCAGAACAATGCGCGCGTGTCGCTCTTCACCTTCGCCTCCGGCATCACCTACGGCACCGTCAGCGGTATCCTGCTCTTCTACAATGGCGCGATCCTCGGCGCCATCTGCACGGACTACCTCGTGGCGGGGCAGGGTCGGTTCCTGGCGGCGTGGCTGCTGCCGCACGGCTCCGTGGAGATCCCGTGCATCCTGTTCGCGGGACAGGCCGCACTGCTGCTGGGCGCGGTCATGTTCGGCCGCCGCAGCCCCCTGCGCCTCGGCCTGCGGATACGCTCCGTGCTGCCAGACCTCGTGACGCTCATCGGGGGGGCGGTGGTGCTGCTCGCGTACGCCGCGCTGGTAGAATCGTTCCTCTCCCAGTACCACAGCCCCAAAATTTACCTGCTGAAAATCGCGTTCGGGCTGATCCAACTGGCATTGCTCTCCTTTTTCCTGATGTACAGCGGACGCCCCAAACCCACATGAAATCCTGCGACCTACAGATCCAGACCCCCGAAGGCGCGACCTTCTCCCTCCGCCTGGCGAGCCCGGCCCTGCGCGGCATCGCGGTGTTCATTGACGTGTGCATGATGCAACTGCTGGTCCGCGTGCTCCAGTCCTTCTTTGTGGCGTTCCAGTGGATTAGCCCGGACTTCGCGACCGCCCTGTACATTTTCCTGAACTTCCTCCTGTCCGTCCTGTACGCCATCCTGCTGGAATGGTTCTGGCACGGGCAAACCTTGGGCAAGCGGCTGTTCCGCTTGCGGGTCATGGACGCGTGCGGGCGCCAGTTGACCTTTCCGCAGGTTGTCGTGCGCAACCTCCTGCGTGTGCTCGACAGCCTCCCGAGCTTTTACCTGCTGGGGGGGGGGATCGCGTTTTTCTCCCCGCGCGGGCAACGCCTTGGCGACATGCTTGCCGACACGGTTGTGGTTGTCGTCCAGCGCCAGCGCGCGCCGAACATCCAGCCTCTGCTGGCGGGACGCTGGAACTCCCTGCGTGACCACCCTGTGCTGGAGGCGCGTTTGCGTCAAGGTATTTCTCCGGAAGAGGCCACGTTGCTCCTGCGGGCGCTCACCCGGCGTGACGAGCTCGCCCCCCCCGCCCGTCTGACGCTCTACCGCGAACTTGCCGCCGACATCCAATCCCGCGTCACCTTCCCGCCGACGCTCCTCGAAGAACTCACCGACGAGCAGTTCCTCCGCAACGTCCTCGACTCCCTCTTCGCTTTCCGCCGTGTGACGGGCGGATGATTATAGAGTGTACGCGCGACAGGCAGTCCTCTGGAGTGCGGTGGCGAGCCGCCGCACGCCAGAGGTTCGTAGTCCACAAAAGGCAAGAACTAATATCCCAACAAGTCTAGTCCCCCCACACCGCCCGCGCCTTGGGGGGTGCCAGAAAGGTCAAGCCCCCAGACGTAACGGGTGATGTTGGTGTCGCAGGAGGGGAGGGGGTAGGTGACTATTGTTTGCACAGTTTCACACAGAGACACGGAGACACAAAGGTACACACCTTTAGGACTCCCAGAACTCAAAGCTTTAGAACTCCTTTCAGAACTCCCGACCTTTAGAATTTTAAAACTTTTACTCATGATTTTGTCTTACGCCGAACGGAGGGGAAAGTCAAGGATTTTTGTGGAGGCTGGAACCCACAATTTCCTAACAAAAAGTGGTTTTTATTCATACGATGTCACAATTAATTGGTTATGCCAGATTTCACCGTCCTCAAATAATTCTACCAAATCCCCCTCTGTACTTGACCATCGATGGACAATATCATCATTTGTGCCAATTACCCCATCAGAACCTGCCGAAATAATAGTTGTATGAATTTCATTCCCAATACGTTCGATTGTTACCGTTATGGGGTTTCCCCATGCGTCAACGATTTGTCCATTTTGCACTCGAGTCTTGTCAGGATTAAGTTGTATAACTTTCGAGGCTAGGTTACAGTCTTTAATTGTATTATCAATGGCAAGGCTAACCCCCCATAGTGCTCCAAACGTACTCTTCCATTTCAATCCCTCTCTTGTATATTTCAAAAAAGGGGGAAGTATAACGGTCATAATTGTCGTTACCACAACAGCAAGAATAGCAAGAAAAAAAGAAACGTTTTTCTTTTTCCGTAAAAATGTAACGATACAACAGGAATTAATCAAACCGCCTGTCGCTTCGTTGGAGAATCTCTTTGGAATCTGACACATAAATCCGTCCTGTTTCACTCATCTGCCACACACAACCAGTACGTTGGCACATATAGTCAAGTGCTTCTAACACATTGATATTCCGCAAATGAAGCGAAAATGTTGGGAGAAGAGTGTTGTCTGAAAAAACGTCTTCGTTATTCGCTCCCCCTGTATTTTCAGGCTCCCCCCCATGTGTTTGTTGGATAAAACTCATGCCACTTTTTATTTCATGTGACAACCAGAAAATTGCTTCAAGAATTGTAACATCGTCCATATGGATCAAAGGGATAACGGTATGTTCAAGTTTTTCCCGATGTTTATCGATGAAACGCTTCTCGTTATCTGTCAACTGTGGTAATACACATTCGCAAAGGAAAATATGTGAGACCTCTGTTTTACACGAGGTTAACAGTAACAGTATGCCCAAAGACAGGATTTGATGAAAAAGCGAATGATATGGGGACTTTTTCATGGGATTTTCTCCGTATAATCAAATTTCGAGGGTTTTTCGGGATCTTTGAGTTTAGTAATTTGCCCACAGGTTTTTATTTCGCTACAACATTCACACGTGTAAATATTTTTAAACTGAACCCAAAATCGCCATTCAAATTCCTTAAAACCACTCTTTTTTATGTACGCCTTTACTGCTAGGTCAACCCCATAGAGCTTTGACGAGTCTTTTGATTGTGCCAACTTTGCCATTGTGTCATAGATATCCGCCCCTACTTGTTTGCGTTTCGATTGGGTATACATATTCCACGTCACTAATACAACCTGATCAAAATGATTTTGATAGTTGTTTCTATCCATATCCCCTTCGGATTTACAGTGCGTAAAATGCCTTTCGTGAAGAGTGAAACCCAAAAAAGTATATTCTTCCTTTGCGGTACTATACGGAGGACGAAATTGAGGACTAATTTCGATAGTCCCAGTCGCTGCATACCCCAAATAATCCCACTTATTCACGGGGTCATTGCCGCAGAAGCCGTAGAGGTTGAGTCCTCCCCTTTCGCCGATGGGGTCGCGGGAGATGAAGCGTTGGAGCTTGGGGGAGTAGGGGCGTTTGATGTAGTCGTAGAGTCCGGTCTCCACATCGAGATATTTGGTGGAGAAGCGGAAGCGGAAGTCAGGCGAGTTAGGAGTTAGGAATGAGGAGTTAGGAGTTAAATTTCCAAAGGCATCGTAGGCATAGTGGGCGATGGTATTGCCGGTGATATCCACATATTCCGTCACGTTTCCGTTGGCATCGTAGCAGGGGTAGTAGGGGGTGATGCCGTTGTCGGGGAAGACGGCGCATAACCCACCCACACCG
>WRML01000137.1 GCA_009777165.1 Kiritimatiellota bacterium | reverse complement strand
CTCGCCGCCGCTTTTCGTCGCGGGGGCTCGCCCCCGCGCGGGGACGGTCGTCGGGGGGGACGCATATATGTGCCTGGTCGCCGGAGACCGCATCGGGACACGAAAAAATCCTTGCCATTGGAATGTTCGAGAGCTTCGCCCTATTTCGGCTACACATTGACTTAAAATGCTTTAGTTTTTCGATTTCCTCCGTATGAAGTAGAGGACGGCGAGGAGGCCGAGGGGGATGACGGCATAACGCCAGAGGCGGTGAGGTCTGGGTTGCCCTTCTTCCTCAATCCCTGATTGCTCATTTCCATTTCCTAATTTCTGCTCGCGGCTCGCCGGAGACGGCTTCGCCCCGCCAACCGTTGCTCCGCCTTTCTTCTCCACCGCATTCGTCTTTATCAAACCTTTCTCAATCAGCTCGTTCCACTCCGCTTCCATCCATGGATCTTTTCTTACTTCAGCCATCCGTTCTGGATTCCGCATGATTTCGTCTGCCATTTCGATTAACATTGATGCCCGAGGGCCTAACTTCACTTGCTCCAGTCTTTTTCGCGCAACCTCGGCGGTCACCCATTCCCCTCTGTCCATGACCATCTCCACATCGTCCTCCCCCATCTCCGCCGGGGTGTCGCCCAGGGCGATATAGGCGATATAAAAAATTATCTCTCCTTCACGATTGCGGGAATTCGTTTTGACTCTGAACCCCTTCTGCTTGTTCTTAAAGGATACGGGTGAGAGAGTTACCCCACCATGCCATTCCGCAAAAACGGTCTCCTTCTCTGGAGTTAGAATAATCTCCGCATTGGGTTCTACACCCCACCAACGCGCAATATCCTCTGAGGAACACGTCCTGACAATCATGTTCGTCGGCGTGACGGAAACCGACTCAATGCAGCCACATCCCAACAACAGTTTGATTCCGTTTAGCTGAGGCATCTCATCCATCCCCAGGATATGGATGGCAAGCAACAACACAATTAAACTGATACTACGCTTTCTCATGTTCATTTTTCCTTACGGGTTTACCTTTGATTCTTGTGCTGGCATCCCGGGTTCGCTTGGCCAGGTGCGGATAAACCCGTACCCGAAGTTTTCAGTTGCCAGCTTTTAGTTTTTCGATTCCCTCCGTATGAAGTAGAGGATGGCGAGGAGGCCGAGGGGGATGACGGCGTAACGCCAGAGGCGGTTGGGCTGGGGCACTGCAACCCTGCCATTTCCTATTGCCGATTGGGCTGGCTCGGGCATTGGCGTCACGGCCACGGCCTCCATGTCGTCTCCATCCTCTTCACCTCACATTATTTCCAGCACGTCTTCCTTGCCCACCAGCATAGGAGTATCGCCCAAAGCGATATATGCAGTACAAAGCACCTCCTTGCGGTCAAAGGAACGGTTGTAACTGGATACCGTAAACTTGAAGCCTTTCTGCTGGTTTTTTAATGAAACCGGCGTAAACGCAAGCGTAGTTACGATTCCATTCTGCTCGTACACAAGCCTTGTCTCCTGCGAGGGGGTCAAAATCAGCCTCTCTCGGTTGGCTATGTATTCGGAAGATTGGCGGCTTTTTCCGTTTTGTTCGACAGTCACGTTTTCCCGAGAAAGCTGAAGGCTCAAATTGGTGGATGTCCCTAAAATAGAGTCGAAAAAACCAGTGTTCCCCAAAAAGATCCTGACTTTGTCCGCCCGCTCTTTCGCTTCCGCCTCCTGTTTCTCCCTTCGAATCACGGCTGCTTCGTCAACGCCCGCAACGTCGATCTCCCCCACCCTTACGGAGGTGTCGCTCAACGCGATGTACGCGGCGTTGGTGGTTACTTTATTGCCGATGGCCCTACTGTCAGTTATTGCTGTAATCTTAAACCCCTCTAGCTGATTTTTGAATGAGACGGGCTCGAAGGTGATATGATATGTGCCCCCAGGACGTTCATACGCAAGTTTGGCATCTTGGCCAGAGGCCAAGGCCACGTATTTATAGCCTTTCATTTCTTCAACAGACCAATGGCGTCTTATGCCGCCCTGCTCAACAAAAGGATCGGGTAACTCCAATTTGAGAGTCAAGCCGGCTGATGTCACGGAAGCCTCAATCCAGGGGAGACGTTCCAAAAACTGAACTCCATCCTCCCGCTTTGGAATCCAGATTGTTCCCTCAAAGTCTTCCTCGCCCACCTGTATCGGCGTGTCGCTCAAAGCAAGATACATGACCTTATCCGGGACTCTACTCCCGAAAGGGAGAACACCCACGTACTTGGTCGTACTGACCCTGAACCCCTTCTGTTGGTTTTTAAAGGCGGCCGGCTCGAAAATGAGTGTTCCGAAATCCTTGCCGACAAGCGTTACGCTCTTTTCGTCAGTCGTTAGGATCAGTGGCACATCGCGTTCGGTTCTGCGGATTGGAACTGCGCTGTTGCCCCATCTTAGCGGATTATAGTCTCGCATAATACAAAGCCCAGATGTCTTGAAACGAATGAGCACATTCGTTGACGTGATCTCAACGGCATCAACATCCCTGAGTCGCTTTAACCATTCCACCGTGTCCTCGCCCCACATAGTGCCCGCAAGCAACGCGAGGGTTAAAACCATGTAACTCTTCTTTTTCATAACTTACTCCTTTCCTGTCTGCCCTTTTCTATTGACCCGCTGTTGGACCATACTGGTTCTTGTGCTGGCATCCCGGGTTCGCCCAGACGGATGCGGATAAACCCGCACTCGAAGTTTTCAGTTTTTAGTTTTTCGATTTCCTCCGTATGAAGTAGAGGATGGCGAGGAGGACACAGAACGAAATACCGACGTAAAGCCAGAGGCGGTTGGGTTGAGATGCCTGTGTCACGCCTGCCCTAATTTTGGTCTCGTTCGCCATCTCCTGGGCATATGGCCAAAAGAGGTCATCAGGGTCAGGCGAGGTAGGAATGACGATTAACTTTTTCACATCCCCTGCCCCCACCTGTACGGGCGTTTCGCGCAAGGCAACATACGTAATATCGTTTGTCCTCCAACCTCCAAAATCAGAATTCACCACAAAGACCCTGAAGCCTTTGTGTTTGTTTTTCAATAACACTGGTGTAAAAAACCATGACGAATGACGCTCACTAAGGATTGTCTTCCTGTCTGGGGTCAGAACCAGGGTTTCGTTTCCGCTTAACCGACGCGACCGCTTGACATCACTTGGGGCTGGAAGTATCTCCCTGCCGTCTACGGACAGAGGCGTATCCGTTTCCAATGTCTCAAGATAGAAGCCACTCGCGAGCGAATTGAGCTTGATAACCAGATTCGTTGGCGTGGCAAAAGCGGCCTCAACACAGCCACCTCTTAACGTCTCGACTTCATACATCCCCTGCGCAATACTGACAACTGAAGCACCAATGGCACCGATGACACATTGTTTTCTCATGCCGTTTCCCTCCTCTACTTTTCCTCATGGCAGTGGACCGTACTGGTTCTTGTGCTGGCATCCCGGGCCTCTCATATCTGTTTCCGCTTCCTCAAATACCGCCATCCCGCCACACCGCCGACGGCGAGGGCACCGATGAGCAACGGCAGCTTCCACGGCGCGGGGTTGTTTGCGGTAGGCGCGTTTGGGGTCTGCCCGACCGGTGCGGCAACAGGGGCTGTTGTTGCGCCGCCCCCGGGCGTATGCGATGCACCCCGATCCTCCCCGATGGCGGGCAGGGGTTCTGCGTTCGTCTTGATCAACCCATTCTCCACTAACGCATTCCAGATTCTTGCGGATTCGGGGTTGCCGAATATCCTCGCCATCTCTGCCGGATTCTGCCTGATCGCTTCTGCCCGCGCAATGTACAGTTCAGCAACCCAGCCCAGTTTCTCGACGGTCAGGCTTTTCGAGTCCTCCGCATTCACCCATTCCCCGTTGTCCATCACCATCTCCACATCGTCCTCGCCCGCCTCCATCGGGGTGTCACTCAGGACAATGTACATGATGTCAGGCGTCCTTTTATAAGAACCCGCGCCAATACCCGTACTCGTAACCCTGAACCCCTTATGCTGGCTCTTAAAGGAGACAGGCTTAAATGTTACTCTGCCATGATCTTCCGAAAACCGTGTTCCTTGATCCGGGGTCAGGACAAGCGTTTCACCCTTTTCCTTGAATTCGCTCGACCAACGTCCCAGTTGCGCCCACACGTTCGTCTTGGCTTCTTCAAGCACTTTACGGTTCGAGTCATCTTGGGAGATATAAAAATAATCGTTTTTGATTTTAAGCGTCAGGTTCGTGGATGTGACGGAAACGACATCGGCCCAATTACCTTGTTTCAGATACTCAATCCCGTCCATTCCCAGCACGCTATTGACAGCCAATGCCAGAACAACCCTCACAACACACTTTTTCATCTCTGTTCCTCCTATTGGCCGACCTTCGGGCCATACTGGTTTTTGTGCTGGCATCCCGGGTTTGCCCAGTCCCGTTCAGGGTAAATCTGGACGGTCAGGTTTACCGCATTCAGTCGACAGCGAATCTCCTCGTCACCTATTTTGTCATAACCATAGCCAGGCAAACGAATATCGAGCTTGTACGTGTCAGGGTGGTTCGTGGCGCTGAAAACGTCCATGAACCCTGCCATCTCCAGCGTGTCAGGTATGCCATCTCCGTCCTTATCGGGATACAGGGTTTGCATGCCCAGCGAACTCCTGTATTGCGAATAGATGTCGAGATGATACCATTCGTGACGGATGACTTCCGCCAGAAACAGGATACCCTTGCTGTTGCTTCCTGTCGTGACGGGCGGGTAGTTTATCGCCGGGAACAGGGGGACATCCGTGTGGGCGTGGAATGTTATGGGTGCACCACGCTCAGTGGCGGCTTTCTTCCCAAGGTAGATGTCGGAACTGTATTCGGGGGTCGTAGCACCAAAGATATTTTCAAAGGTCTGATCCTTAATATACTCGCAATTGTTGGGAATGCCGCAGACATTACCGTCCTTCCAGTAGTAAAACCAGTTCGGGGTGGACGCCTCTTCCGGTATTCCGCCGTAGGGGGTACGGTTCATCGTATCCTTTGGGAAGAACACACCGTAGGGGGCGGTCGCCATAACCATGCCTTTGTATTTGAGCTTGGCGGTCTTCCACCCGAAGTCGCTGTTGAACTTGGGCAGGCCCGTAAACTCGGCGGTGGCGGTCAGCCTGCCGACGCCTTCTGGGATAGGCATGCCGCCCGGATTTGCAGGACCCCACGTCATGTAGGAACTGCCGACGCCGTCCACCTCGAACTTGCAGTCCTGCACGATTTTGAACGCCAGATCGGGCGGGTCAACCTTGACTTGCAGTTTTATGGTGAGTATGCTTGGGTTGTCATACGCCGAGTAGGTGAACTGGTTCTGGCCGGCGCCCGAGTCGCTGGGTTCGGTGGCGGGGTTCCCCGCGGGCGTGACGAAGGTGAACTTCAGCATGTGCAGGGTCGCGTCGAGGCGCTGGGCGAGGGGGACGTAAGGGTCGCCGGGGCCCCTGCCGCCGCCGCCGTTGTCCACCACCTCCTTGTGGGTGTGCGAGGTGAACAGCCCGTCCGCGTTCTCGATGTACCACCCGAAGGGCGGGGTCTGCCAGTCGAAAACCCCCGAGACCGTCTCGGCGACGGGGAGGCGCTCCTCCGAGTAGTTCGGGTAGGTCATGTAGCCCGGCTGGTTGAGGAACCCCGCGCACCAGCAGTAGTAGGTGACGGCGGGGAAGGCGGAGCCGGACGCCAGCCAGCGCATCGAGACACGGTAGGAGTTGCCCAGGCGGAGCTTGGCGTGGATGTTCTCGATGCCGTAGGAGTAGACCATCGGCGCGGCGATCTTGAGCGTGCGCGCGTCGCTGCCCGAGGCGCCCTTGAGCGTCATCTCCCACGACACGTGCCCCGAGTAGATGTTGAACCACACGTCCTTGACGTCGTCCGGGGGGAGGCCCAGGTCGGAGGGGTCGTTCGGGTCGGACCCCTGCGCCACCTCCCAAAAATCCCACGCGCCGTCGCCGTCCGTGTCCGGGCTGAACGGGTCGCTGCCGTTCAGGTATTCCTCCCAGTTCGTCAGCCCGTCCTGGTCCTCATCCCCCTCCGGGTCGAGCCAGAGGTCGACGGGGATGCCGTGCGCCCGCTTCCACGCGTCGCTCATGCCGTCCCCGGCCGTGCTGAACACGTGGGGGTCCACCCCCAGCACCAGACGCGCATACGCGTCCGTGATTCCATCGCGGTTGGAGTCCACGAGGTTGGCGGCGGAGAAGAACCCCCTCCCCGCCCATCCGGGCCCCCTGCCCGACAGGTCCGCGGCGAGCGCCGCCCCCCCCGCCGCGAGCTCCTGGGGGGTCAGGGCCTGCGTGCCCAGGTGCACCCATCCCGAGCCGGACAGGTTCGTCGAGCCGAACATGTCCAGCGCGCCGCCCGGCAGCGGGTACCCCGGGAGCCACGCGGCCTGCATCCCGACCGCC
>WRML01000136.1 GCA_009777165.1 Kiritimatiellota bacterium | reverse complement strand
CCCGACGACATCTTGGCGAAAATCCGAAAGGCTCAATCATCTTGTAATCTGTATCGGACAGAACACTAGATTATAAGAAAATACAAATTTCACCGACAAGTACCGCTTATGCGTTAACATGGGCTCATGGTCCAGACATTACTGAAATTTCCTCCCCTGAAATCATAAAGATAGGGAAGTGCTGTGCTAGGGTAAAATACGCAGCAAAAACTAAAATGGTTATTCATGCGCACTGGTTGTCGGAAAATGCGATTGGGACGTTTGTGACGCAACAAGGTTATGACGCAATTCTTGATCATGAGCGCAAACGTGGAGGATCCTTGATTGCTGGATTCAAGGCCTATTATGGACCGATAAGTGGATCGGGGCACATAGCGACGAAATGTGGGAATATCTGTAGTAAGCACGGGTTTGCCGATGCGAAACAAAAACTTCTTGAATATTTAGGAGATATCCGTTCGTCTGCATGGTCGCAATTTTATTATTACTCGGCACGAGCGCAAGGTGATATTGGCCGTGAAAATAGATCGCCGCAGATATTTGTTGATGTAGATGGTCGCCGTCTGTTTGACGGGTTCCAAAAGACATACGATTATAGGCAACCCACCCCATTCAAAGACACTATTCCATGTCCTGACTAAAAACGAAGACTTCCCATGAAATCATCAACAAATCTATTATCGGGCTTATTCTCAATAATCTTGTGCTGTTTTGCACTTTCGGTTTTTGTGAAAAGAACTCTTGTGATAAAAACCGCTACGGAAAGTACGACCATGGATTTTGGCTGTGGGAACCAAGATTTGACAACTTTCTTTAATTCTTTAGTGGTTTGGCAATCTGGTGACACAAATGCGTTTTACCGAACCATTACGGCCCAAGGATACCCCTCTAGTTTGCGGGATACGATAAGCGTCCTTATTAGAAAAGGAAGGACTGCCGAAGTGTCACAAATTCTTAACAGGGAAATAGATTACAGAATAATTGTCGAGGCGGGGCACAGCCGATCATACGAGTGGCCAGATCGCGAGAGGGATAGTAAAAGTTGGGGGTTGTTATCAAAAATCTATAAAAACCGTCTCCTGTATCCGTACAGTTCTGGAGATTATGAGGTTGACACCATCATCAAGAGAATTCTGGAGGAGACGCAACACTAGAAAGCATTGGAGTAAGAAATAATTTAGAGGAATAATGGTTTTAAAAAAATCGTTATTGGGTTGACTTCACCACCAAACGGTACTACGATTATCTCCATGCGTTTTTCGCTCTCAACAAATTGGAATGCTTCACGTCACTCAGACGGGGAGAAAATGGTGGAGGAGATCCTGTCGCTCGGGTTTGACGCGCTGGAGCTGGGCTACAACACCATGGAAGAGCACATCAAAGGGATCAAGAAGCACATGGCATCCGGTGTCATAACCGTTGACAGTGTCCACAGCTACTGCCCTGTCCCCATCAGTGCGCCGCATGGTTATCCCGAGCTGTATCTGCTGGCATCTCGGGATGATAATGAACGTGCGATGGCGACCATCTTCTTAGGACGTACGTTGGATTTTGCCGCATCCATGGGCGCGCGTGCGGTCGTGCTGCACGCCGGGCGGGTCTTCCTCGACTCCTGGTTGTTCGGGAATTTAGGGTCAGGGACGCTCCGCAATGCGTTGGACGAGGCAGGCGACAACCCGATGGCCGAGGCGTACCGGGACGTGCTGGCGAAGGCATTGCGCCGACGTGAAAAACGCGCACGAAAACAGTTCGACGCGTTCTGCCGCTCGCTTGACGCGCTCCTGCCGCGTTTTGATCGGGCGGGCGTGACGCTGTGCCTTGAAAACCTTCCCTCCATTGAAGCTTTCCCCGACGTGCGCGAGATGCACCTGCTCAAACAACGTTTCGGCTCTTTTTCCCCCCTTGCCTATTGGCACGATATGGGGCATGCGCAGGTGCGCGAGTTTTTCGGCTGGGAAGAGCATTTCCACACGGCACGGGCGTTGCTGCCGATGACGCGTGGCATTCACATCCATGACGCGCTCCCCCTCACGAACGACCACCTGCCCCCCGGGAGAGGGGTCATTGATTTCCACGCCTTCGCGTTCTACGGGACAGCGGACATCATCCGCGTGTTCGAACCCGACCCGGGGGTCAAGCCCACTGTCCTGAAAGACGCACTGAACATGTTGCGGCAAGCGTGGGCGTTTTCGCCGGATCCGATTAATCAATAATGGACAGCAGCAGCTGCACCTCTTCCGCCCAGCGCGCGTCGTCGGGGGTCTCCAGAATGAGCGGAATGTTTTGGAAGCGCGCGTCGCGCAGGATACAGGTGAACGGCTCAAGCCCGAGTTCCCCCTCCCCCAATGATGCGTGGCGGTCAACGCGCGAGTCAAACCCCGCCCGCGAGTCATTCAGGTGCATGCCTTTCAGGAATTTCATCCCGATGCGCATGTCGAACGCGTCCATCATCTCCAAGAAGCCGTCGCGCGTGCGGATGTCGTAGCCGGCGGCGAACGCATGCGCAGTGTCCAGGCAGAACCCGACGCGCGAGGGATCGTCAATCCCGTCGAGGATCATCCGCAACTCCTCGAAACGCGAGCCGAGCATCCCGCCGCTGCCCGCCGTGTTCTCGATGACGAGCGTGATGCCCTCGGTCTGCCCCAGGATGCCGTTGATGGCGGCGGCGACACGCTCGCACGCGGCTTGCGGGGTGATGAGCTTCAGGTGGCTACCGGGATGGAAATTCAGCTTGTCCAACCCTAACGCGACGCACCGCCCCGCCTCATCGAGGAACGAGGCGATGGATTTCGCCTGTGCGGTGTCATCCGGGTTCGCAAGGTTGATGAGGTATCCGGCGTGAGGCAGCACCTGCGCGGACGTGTAGCCGCAGGTGTCCATCTGCGACTTGAACGCGCTGATCTCTGCGGCGGTCAAGGGCGGCGCGGACCACTGGCGTTGGTTCTTGACGAACAGGGCGAACCCGGTCGCCGCCAGCGCGCGCGCGTTCAGCGGCGCATTTGCCGCGCCGCCCGCGGCGGAAACATGCGGCCCGACAAAATAACGTTGAGGTGTTTTCATTTGTTCAGCCCACTCGTTACTCGCAACTTCTCCTTTACCACATCTCCCCGGCCTGGGGGCAGGTCTCGATCTCGATGAGGGTGTCGGCCTCCTCGCCGGGGTGGTAGCAGTTCACGCCGATGACCACGCGCAGGGGCATATTGTTGGGGATGGTGAAGCCGCGCCTGCGCTTCGCGGCCACCCACGCGATGGTGAGGCGGTTGTAGGACGTCTGCTTGATCATGCGCAGCTCGGTCACTTCCGTCAGCAGGGGGACGGACATCGAGGCGATGAGCTTGTTGTCCTCGGACGTGCTATAGACCGCCACGCACCCGGCGGGACCCACATCCTGGCTGGCGGCCGGGCGCTTGGTCGTGAAGATGACCTTGCAGACGAGGTCGCGGCTGTCGTTCAGCGTCCACGCCATCGCCTTGCCCATCCATGCGACGGTCCCCTGGCTGAGCATGACCGACTGCGCCTGCTTGGTGCCGCGCACGTAGGCCTTCATCGTCGTGGGGGAGACGAACATGCCCAGCTCGCTCGGCAGCCCATGCACGCGGTACAGCGAGTAATCATGCGAGAAATCCCCGGACCCCTCATATTTCCACTTGGTAATCTCGGGGGGCCAGTCCTTGTCGTACACCATCGGTTTCGTGAGGCGCATCTGCATGTCCGGGGGCAGTTGCCAGAGCGTCAGCTGGCTGGGGTCCCTGCCGGGCTCCGGGGGGGCCTCCGCGCGCTCCTTGAGGTTCGCGACGTCCGGTGGGGGGGGCATGAGCAGGAACACCGCCTTCGCCTCCTTGAACAGGACGCTCGCGGAATCCTTGCGTTGTAGTACGACGCGCACGCGCCGGGCCTCCTTCTGGATTGCGGCGGCCTTCGCCTCGTCATCGGGGGCGAGGCGCGCGAGCGCCTCGGCGTACCTCGTGCCAAGCGCGTTCGCCTTCTCGTTCCGCAGACGGTCATTCACCGTGCGCTTGGCGATGTAGCCCTGCTGCGCCATGCGGAGCGCCTCCACGCTGGCCTTGACCACATCGTCGGTCAGCTCCGGCACGGTCTCGAACGGGTCCGCCTCGGCCTCCAGCGCCTTCATGAAGCGCGAGGCCTCCTTGCGGACCGCCTCCTGCCCGGGGGTGTCCCCCGCCTCCCTCATGCGGTTGGCGATGCGCCGCAGGTCGAGGACGTAATCCTCCGCCATGGGCAGGAGCGTGCCGTTGAACTCCTTCGCCAGCTTGCCCAGTTCCGAGTAGAGCGTGCCGCGCATCTGCGTGACCTCTGCCGGCAACGCCTCCCCCCCCTCCGTCTGCGCGTGTGCGGCAGACACCGCCAGCAGACAGCCCAAAACAAGGAAACAGAATTGTTTGCCGCACGCAGATGATGCAGATTTTTTTTGATGACGCAACATTTTTTTGATGGATGAATCTGCGTGAATCAGTCTCATCTGCGTCATCTGCGTGCTACAAGAAACGGACCCCTTTTTCATGTGACTTCTCCTTTATTATTTTTTCCCCGGTTGCGGCACTGGCTTGCCGAGGCGCGCCAGCACCAGTTTGAGCGCGTTCCACACCTGAAGTTTGACGGCCTTCATGCCAGCCGCGTCGCCGACATTCTCGAAGCGGATGACGTAGGACGGGTGGTAGGTCGGCATGACGGGTATCCCCTCATACGCTGTCCAGACCCCCTGCATGCGCGTGACTCCCGTCTGGCTGTTGAGGATGCCCTTGATGGCGGTCCCCCCCAGCAGGACGATGACCTTGGGGCGGACGGCGCGGATCTGCTCGCGCAGGAACGGCAGGCACTTCTGCATCTCCTGCGCCTCCGGCGCGCGGTTGCGGGGGGGGCGGCACTTGCAGATGTTCGCGATGAACACCTCGTCACGCGTGTAGCCCATGGCCTGGATCATCTTCGTGAGGAACTGCCCCGCGGCCCCGACGAACGCCAGCCCCTGCCGGTCCTCCTCCTCGCCGGGGGCCTCCCCGATGAACATCACGTCCGGCGCGTCCGGGTTACCTTGCCCCGGCACGACCCTCGTGCGCCCCGCCGCGTGGAGCGGGCATTCGGCACAGGCCCCCACGCGCCTCGCGATGTCCTCCAGTGCCTCGCGCCCCCCCCCTCCTGGAGGGTGAGCGTCCCCGCGAGCCACAGGCAGGGCGGCATCCTCCACGGCTCGCGAGGGCGCCCGCACGTGAGGCGGCGGCACGGTGGGGGGGGCCTTGTCCCACGCGTCGAAGAACCCCGGCGGCAACTCCACCACCCGGCCCCCCAGCTCCTTCAGCAGGGTCACATACCCGATCACGCCGTCAACGATATCCGTCCAGTCCGACATCTTCCTTTATCCTCAATACACATGGAATATCATACGCCATCCCCCCTCCCAAGGGAAGCCAAAAAATGAATCGGGACCGGATTTATTCTAATTCCTCATTTCAAAGTCCCAATCGAGTTTGCTATACTACATCACACACTTGACGCGCGGGGGGGGACCGTGATATTTTGGTGGGGATGATTTTGACCATAAAACGCAGATGGGGTATCGCATTGGTAGTGGTGGTGTCGGCAGGTGCCGCCGTGGGTGATGCAGTTACGAACGCATGGCCGCAGGTGACGAGCCGTTTCCGCCTCGGGCCGTTTTATGAGCGGCGGGTGATGAGCGACGGGAGTAGTTTCACCGCCGTGCGCCCGTTCTATTCGCGCAGCGTGAATGCGGAGACCCGCGAATCCGTCGCGGATTCGCTCTGGCCGCTGGCGACGTTCCATTGGAACGGGGACCAGATGTGGTGGCGCGTACTGGTGGCGTTCGGTAATAACCTCGATGTGAAGGATCCGGATTCGGCGTGGAGTCTCGGCGTCTTCCCGCTCTGGTTTCAGGGACGGTCACGCCTGCAAGAGGATTATTGGGCGCTGTTCCCCCTCTACGGGCATATCCCGCGCTTGTGGCTGATGGAGGATTTGTCGTTCACGCTGTTCCCGTGCTACCTGCGGTATCAGGTGGCGGAGCGCGAGCGCGAGTATTACCTGTGGCCGTTCGTGTCGCGGCTGGAGGAGACCCCGGGTGAGAAGCGTACGAGCGTGTTCCCCATCTACGGTTATAAGGACACGCCGAGGGAACAGAACCGGTATGCGTTCTGGCCGTTCTGGGTGGACACCGTCTACAAGGAGTCCACGTATAACCCAGGCTCGGCGTGGATGCTGTTCCCGATCGCGGGGCAGGTGACGCGCGAGCATGAGGACCAGTGGCTGGCGGTACCGCCGTTCTTCTCCCATGCGCAGACGGACACGACGGACCGCTGGCGAATGCCGTGGCCGTTCGTCCAGTTCGAGAAGACCGGGCAGGAACGCTCGCGCGTGTTTTGGCCGTTCTACAGCGACAGGCTCTCCGAC
>WRML01000135.1 GCA_009777165.1 Kiritimatiellota bacterium | reverse complement strand
GACGTCGACCCCGGCCAGGGCGTGGACGGCCGCCTCGCCCTTGCCGTAGACCTTGGTCAGCCCTGTGGCCCGGGCGATAGGGGCGGGGGGGGGGAGGCCGCCGCCGGGGCGGGGGGGGGTTGCCGCAGGCGCGTCTTTCGCGGATGCCCATTGCGCGGCGAGCGCGCGGTCCGGGGTGTGGGGGGAGTTGGCGACGTTCCGCGCAAATTCGTCGAGGCGGGAAAGACGCTCTTTCAGGATTTCCGAAATCCGTTGCAGTGCGCCGTGGCGGCAGGCGCGTTGGAAGGGGTCGGCGGACATGAAGGGCGCGCGCATCACGCGGTACCACGCGTCGAGCGCGAGGATGTTGCCGATGTAGGTCAGGTTGTTCCGCGCGACGCGCAGGACGTTCGAGTAGGCGCGTGTGTCGTACGGCGTGTCGATGTTGCGCATGAAGCCCGTCTTGGCGACGAGGCGCTTGGGCGCGGTCACGTCGCCGCGCCAGATCTGCCCGGCGGGGATGACGGTGCCGTACTCGATCTTGCAGGGGCCGACGATGCCGCCCTGCCCCCCCAGGAAAATCGCGTCGCAGTTCAGCAGCACGCCGCGCGGGACGTCGCCGATCAGGGAGGGGGTGGCCTTGTCGCGCTGGGGGGTGAAGTTGAAGTGGATGTATGACGACCCGATCTCCGAGTGGTCTTTGCGGCTGGTGCCGCCGGCCATGAGCGCGTCGCAGAAGTTGATGAGGCTCCCGGCCGTGACCCACGGCAGGAACACGGTTTGCTTCACGCCGACGCTGTGCGCGAGGGAGGACCCCTCCTCGAACAGGCACCCAGGGCGCACGTGCGCGCCGCTCCCGGCCCTGAAGCCGTCAAGGAACGTCGCCCGCTCGAAGTACCCCCCCGCGAGGTGGACGTCCGCGTCGAGCTGACAGTTGATGACGGTCGCGGGCCCCTCCCCGCCGATGACCGAGCCGGGGCCGATGGAGAGGTCTTTACCGCTCAGGCGGCACCCGGGGTGGAGGGTGACGTCCGGCGCGATTTGCGCGGGGTTGACGTCGTCCGCGATAAACGTGGAGGGGGGGTGGAGGATAATCATGGTCGGGAATCCTTTCTTTAAGTGATAAGTAATAGGTGATAAGTAATAAGTTGAGGCTCGAAGCGCATTTCACTTATTACTTATGACTTATTACCTATTACCTTTTTCCACGGCGTTGCTCAAAATGCCGATCCATTTGCTGACCTGCTCCGCTTGCTGCGCCTCGACGAGGAGGCGGATTTTCGGCTCGGTGCCGGAGTAGCGGACGATGACGCGCCCGGTCTCTTTCAGCTCCTTCTCGCATGCGCGGATGGCGTCGGCGAGGGCGGGGGTCTCCTCGATGGGGCGACGCTCTTTGACCTTGAGGCTGACGAGCTGCTGCGGGTACTCGGTCATGCAGTCCGCGAACTCCGCCAGCGTCTTGCCCTCCTCCTTCAGGATGCGCAGGACCTGTAACGCGCTGATGATGCCGTCGCCCGTCGTAGCGTAGTCGTGGAAAATCAGGTGGCCGGATTTCTCGCCGCCGAGACAGTGGCCATGCTTGCGCATGGCGTCAATCACGTAGCGGTCGCCCACGTCCGTGACCACGATGTTGATGCCGTTCCTGCGCATGGCGTCGTGCAGGCCCAGGTTGCTCATGCTGGTCACGACGATGGTGTCGTTCTTCAGCACGCCGCGTTTCTTGAACGCGATGGCGACGGCCGCCAGCACGCGGTCGCCGTCAACGATCGCGCCGTTGGCGTCCGCGAAGATGACGCGGTCCGCGTCCCCGTCCAGCGCGATGCCGATGTCCGAGCCTGTCTCCCTGACCATTCCGGCGACGACCTCGGGGTGCATGGCGCCGCAGTTGGCGTTGATGTTGAGGCCATCCGGCGTGATGCCCATCTTGATGACCGACGCGCCAAGCTCGCGGAAGATCCACGGGGCCATGTTGTAGGCGGCGCCGTTGGCGCAGTCCAGCACGACCTTGTAGTCGCTGAGCTTCATGTTGTCAATGGTGTTTTTGGCGAACTCGATGTAGCGGCCGCGCGCGTCGTCAAGGCGGTAGGCCTTACCGAGCTGGTCGCTGCGGATGTCGTCGGTATTCAGGTCGGTCTCGAGGATGAGGTGCGTGAGGTCGGCCTCCACCTCGTCCTCCAGCTTGTACCCGCGCGGGCAGAAGATTTTGATGCCGTTGTCGTCGTAGGGGTTGTGCGAGGCGGTCAACATGATGCCCGCGTCCGCGGCGAGCGAGCGCGTCAGGTGCGCGACCGCCGGGGTCGGGACAGGCCCGACGAGGTAGGTGTCGCACCCGGCGGAGACAAGCCCGCTGGTGATGGCGGTCTCCAACATATAACCCGAGAGCCGCGTGTCCTTGCCGATGACCACGCGCGTGCTGTCATTCCCGTGCGACTTGAGACGCTTGCCCAGCGCCTTGCCGAGGCGCAGCGCGATCTCCGCGTTGACGGGGTAGCGGTTCGCCTGCCCCCGTATGCCGTCTGTTCCAAATAAACGTTCCATAAACATTCCTGTCCAAAAAACCTCTAACCCTCAAAAGAAAAGGGAGAAGTGTAGCCGATTTGGCGGCCGATTGTCCAGCGGAAACAAAACAGTCAAATTTTTCAAATTTTTCAAATCTTTCCACAGTCAAATTTTTCTGCGGATTTTCTTTTTTTTGGCTTGCATTCCTGCCGCACCTTTGGTAATTTTCTTTTTTTCAAAAACCCTATTTTGGGAGATGTTTTTGTGTTAAAGACCATTCTTGAGACTGCTTATAATGTAACTGCTTTTAGGTGGATGACGTGGCAACATGTCGTCATGATGGGGGTGGGCCTCATGTTCATGTATCTGGCGGTCGGACGGAAAAAGGAACCGTTCCTGCTTTTGCCGTTGTCGGTCGGTATCCTGCTCGCGAACATCCCGGGCGCAAACCTGTCGGCCTATTTCGACCCCAACGACCTATCCCTGCAAGGGGCAGGCCCGGGGTTGTTCTCGTTCATCTACAAGGGTGTCCGGCCGTTACCCAATGCTTCCGCGATTTATCCGCCGCTAATTTTCCTGTGTCTCGGCACGATCACCGATTTCGCGCCGCTCATCGCCTCGCCTCGCACCGCGCTCATCGGCCTGGCCGCCCAAATCGGGATCGTGGTGGCATTAGGTCTGGCGTTGCTGACGAAGTACATACCCGGGTTTGAGGGGTTCACGCTCAAAGAAGCCGCAGCCATCGGTATTATCGGTGGCGCGGACGGCCCGACCGCCATCTACACCTCGAACAGGCTCGCGCCGGACTTGTTGCCGACCATCGCCATTGCCGCGTTCTCGTACATGGGACTGGTGCCGTTCATCCAGCCGCCCATCATGCGGATGCTCACCACGCCCAAGGAACGGGTCGTGGTCATGCCCGAGCCCAAGCACGTCACACAGCGGCAGAAGATCCTCTTCCCGGTCGGGATCATGGTCGTCATCATCACGCTGGTCCCGCAGTCCGGCGTGCTGATCGGGATGTTCGCGGCGGGCAACCTGATCCGCGAGTGCGGCATGTTGAGCCGGTATGTGAACTCGCTCTCGAACGCAGTGCTGGACTTCCTCTCGATTCTGCTCGCCCTGTCCATCGGCTCCTCCACCACGGCGGATAAGTTCTTGACGCCCCAGACGTTGCTCGTCCTTTTCCTTGGGCTTGTGGCGTTCGCGTTCGGTACCGTTGGCGGTGTCCTCATCGCCAAGCTCATGTACTACATCACGGGGGGGAAGGTGAACCCCCTGATCGGCAACGCTGGCGTTTCTGCGGTGCCGATGGCGGCGCGCATCTCCCAGCGGCTGGGGCAGGAGTACAACCATCAGAACCACCTGCTCATGCACGCCATGGGCGCGCTGGTTGCCGGTGTGCTCGGCTCTGCCATGGTCGCGGGTATCTTCATCTCCCTTTCCCAATACTGGTAATAAGGAACACCGGGGCAACGGCATCCCTGCCGTTGCAGTTGACGGGTAGGGCGGCATCTCCGATACCGCCCTTTGTTTTTCCCCATTGTAATCCTCACCTGAGTTTTGCTAAACTACCCCCATGACAACTGATGGACTAACCGTTGTGTCCTGCTCCATCCCGCAAGAGGCAGTGGATGCGCTGTTCGAGTTGCTCGATACCGACACCGTCACACCGACAGCGTGGTATGATGCCGAGGCGCAACAGTGCCGCATTGACCTCTTCCTCGAAGACGCATCGCAAGCAGGGCATGCCGCCGATACCCTGATCGCGACCGCCGCGCTGCAAGGTCTCTCGCTCACGCCCAAAATCTCAACCCTCGACCGCGCCAATTGGACAGAGGCCTGGAAACGCTTTTTCCATGTGGAGAAAATCTCCAACCGCGTTGTCGTGCGCCCGTCATGGGAACCCTACGACGTGAAACCTGGCGACTGCGTCATCACGATCGACCCTGGGCTGAGTTTCGGCACCGGCAAGCACGCCACCACGCAAGCCTGTCTCCAATTCCTCGACCGTCTCGCCGCCGAGGACAAGAACCGCTCCGTGCTGGACATGGGGTGTGGCTCCGGAATCCTTGCCATCGGCGCAGCCCTGCTGGGTTTTACAGATGTGCGCGGTTTCGATAACGACCCCACGTGCAAAACCGTGTCCGAAGAGAATGCCGCCATCAACAACGTCTCCCTCCCCATTGCGATTGACGACCTCACGCACACGCACCCCCCCGCCGACATCGTTGTCGCGAACATCCTTGCGCCTCTCCTCATCCAGTTCGCGCCACAAATCGCCGGCTCGATGACACAGGGGCCCCGGTCGCGCCTCATCCTCTCCGGCATCCTCGACGCGCAATACGAAGCCGTCAAAACGGCCTACGAAGCGCAAGGACTTCGCGAACACGAAAATAGCCTTCTCGAAAACTGGCGCACAGGACTGTTTGGTTCCCATGACCTGGTTCGACATACAGAAAGACGACGCACACGTCAAACGTGAACGCGCGAAAGCCCGTGACTTGCGGCAGAGCGCGTGGTGGCAGCAGCAATGCCAGGCCGGGGTCTGCCACTACTGTAAGCAAACCGTCGGGGCGGATGCGTTGACCATGGATCATGTCGTGCCTGTCGCAAGGGGGGGGGGCAGCACCAAGGGTAACATCGTGCCGTGTTGCAACGACTGCAACAGCAAAAAATCCCTCAAGACCCCGGCCGAACAGATATTGGATCAGTTGTTTCCGAAAAAGACCCTCCGCATCGCCGACCCTCATGGGTTCTGCTCCGGGGTCGCACGCGCGATCCGCATGGCGGAATCCGCGCTCACGGCGTGCGGACATTCCTGCCCGCGTCCCGCTCAGCAATCCGAACACATCTACTGCCTCAACGAGATTGTGCACAACCAGCACGTCGTCGCTCAACTCACCGCGCAAGGGATGAAATTCGTGCGCCGACTCGAGGACATCCCCGAAGGCGCCCGGATCCTGTTTTCCGCTCACGGGGTGTCGCCAGCCGTGCGGGTGGCGGCGGCGCGGCGCGGGTTGCGCGTCATTGACGCAACATGCCCGTTCGTTGAGAAAGTCCATGCCGAAGTCCGGCGTTTCGTCGCGACAGAGGCGACCATCATCTGCATCGGGCACCGTAACCATGAGGAGGTCATCGGCGTTGCGGGAGAGGCACCCGACAGGACCATCGTCGTCGAGAACGCGCAGGAAGTCGAGGCACTCGACATCCCCCCCGAACACCCGATTGCCGTTGTCACGCAGACCACGCTCGGCGCAACGCAGGTGGATGCCGTGATGGATGCGTTGCGCAAACGCTTCACGACAATCGCCTCCCCTCCACACTCGGACATTTGCTACGCCACGCGCGACCGCCAGAACGCTGTCCGTGAACTTGCCAAGCGGTGCGACTGTGTTATCGTGCTGGGTTCCGCCAACAGTTCCAACAGCCAGCGGCTTGCCGAGACCGCGCGCGAAGGGGGGGGGACTGCCATCCTCATCAGCGAGATGACTGACCTCGACCGCCATGACTGGGCCCCCTTCCGCACCCTCGGCATCACCAGCGGTGCCTCCACCCCCGAGGCCTTTCTCGACGAAGTGGTTGAGGCCCTCGTTACCCGTTTCCATTTCTCTTTATTTATAGAGCCCGTGCACACGGTAGAGGGGACCTAAGGGACCTAGGGGACGCAAGGGGAGGCAAGGTCCTTTTGTCCCCTTCGTCCCCAAGATTCTTTTCTTATTTGCCATTGCCCTTTCAGGGCAAAACGTGCCAATCCCAAGTTAGAGTGAATCAACTTTAAAAGTGTTCCATTCTGACATCTCTTGACGAGATGTGGTCGCGATACGCTTTTTAACCACAATAGACACAATGGAATGCACAATGGACACGATTGCCTCTTGTCTCCTTTGTGTCTATTACGAAAACCCTCGCGCCCGTGTCGAGAAGGCGCAACCTCTGGAGTGCGGCGGCTCGCCGCCGCTTTCGTTCCGCGGGCCAGGCCCCCCGCGGGGACGGGCGCTGCGGCCGGGCC
>WRML01000134.1 GCA_009777165.1 Kiritimatiellota bacterium | reverse complement strand
TGGACACGATTGCCTCTTGTATCCTTTGTGTCTATTGTGAAAACCATTGTGTCCATTGTGGTTAAAAATGGAATGGTTTTCAACTGAATTAACGATATGAACTCTATTTCAAAATGCGCCAGCTATAAACGTTTAAACTTTTTAACTTTTTAACTTTTTAACTTTTCTCTTTTTGGTGAACTCCACTAGAATTTAGGTTGAAATACGGAGAGGAGTGTGCTAATATTATTTTTTCATGTCCGGCAATAGGCGGACGAAACGAAGAGAGAAGGGTATCATGAGTCAGCATTCCAGCTTAAAGGGTTCGGGTAAGATTATTGCAAAGCGCAATGTGTTGAAGCGTTTTGAGCGCGTCAACCTGCTGAAGAAACGTGGGCTGTGGAAAGACGGCGACCGCGGTCTAGGTTTGCGTAAGACAAAGCCCGACGCGTAAACCCCAATTACGTATTCAATTATTCCTAACGAAATGCGGACATTCCTGTCCGCCGATGAATATGGGGAATCCCATGTGTTTCGGCGGACAGGGATGTTTGTGTTTCAGTTATTCCCGTTAGAAAAAGACCCTGTGTTGTAACACCTAAAACGTCACACTATAGCTGAATCACTTTAAACGTGTTCCATTCTGACATCCCTTGACGAGATGTTGTCGCAATACGCTTTTTATAGTCAAATCACATTAAAATGGAATGGTTTTCAACTGAATTAACGATAGTATTTTTTGTGACGATTTAAAATGTTACAACATACTAGAAAAGGGAGCGGGCGAAATCAGCGTTGCGTTTGGTGTCTGCGATGCCGTCCTTGGAGGGGGCGGAGGTCTCCAGCACAATCCACCCCTTATAGCCGATGTCCTTGATGGCGGCGGAGACGGTCTCGAAATAGGGACGGTTCGTATCGAGGTAGGCGTTGCCGTTCTTGTAGTGGAACTGTGAGATACGCCCTTTTAATTTGTATATCTCGGCGGGGGTGTCGTACTTCATGCTGATCCCCGTGTTGTACACGTCGTAATAAATGCTGACCGCGTCGTGGTTGATGGAATCGAGCATACGGATGTTCTGCTCCGCGTTAAGGTAGTTCTCGATGGCAAGCGACACCCCGGCATCCTTCGCGCGCGGCGCGACAGCCTTGATACGTTTGATGGCCTCCGTGAACTCGTCCTCTTTCAATTTCCCCTCATGCAGCAGGTCCCCCTTGGAGAAGAACGCCAAAAGGATGTTGTCGGTGCCGAGGTCTTTGGCGGTATCAATGCACTGTTCCATCCATGCGGTGGCGCGAGGGTCGGTCGCTAACGGGAACGCGTTGAAGAGTCCCATCATGATGGAGCAGACGGGGGTGCCCGTCTCTTGGATCACGCGCTTGTAATGCGCGCGCCGCTCGGGCGTTGTGAGGTCGAGCACGTCCGCCGCCTTGAACGCCCCGACCTGTATGCCCTCGACCCCTGCCCGTTTCGCCTCCTCAAGGCCGACCACGCAGGCCCCCACCTTGATGTTCGCCTTTGCCTCCGCCGCAAAGCCAGTCGCGGCCGCGATGGCCGCTGTTGCGGTCGCTTGTCCTAAGAACGTTCTCCGTGTCATACGCATGATACCATCTCCAATGCCATTTACGATGGTGGTAATATATCATCATTGGGGGTATTTGGGAAGGGAAAGGTTGTACCAACACGCCCTATCAATAACTCGTTTTGTGGCAATCGCCAGGCGATGAAGAGGGGTACGCCCAAAGGAGAACTGTTGTAAACCCTTGTCCTCTGTTGAAAGGGCATCGCCATTGCCGGTTCATGCGAAACAGGAGAAGCGAAAACTGACGGAAAACTGACATCCCCCTGACATTTCTCTAACACAGAACGGCTAATGTTTTGTTCATCAAAAGGACAATACTCGATTGTCCAACTGTTAGGAGAGTGAATGATGAAACGATTACTGTGGTCAATAGTGAGTGTAGCGGCAATGTGCGCGGACGCCCAAGAGATGGTACAGAAGGAGAAATCGCCATTCTCAATAGACGGGGGCGGCGACATCCGTTTCCGTTATGACTGGTACGACAACCTGCCGAACGGGAACGGTAGCAGGAACGGGCAGGTCAGTACCCCTTATGTCGACTTGTCACGTACACGCACACGCCTGTGGGGGTCCCTCTACTACGGCGACTACGGGATTTACGCGCGGATTGCGGACGAGTTCAGGACATATCGTAACTACCGCCCCTCCCAGAATTACAACAAGTTCCCAGAGCAGCTGTTCGTGGACAACCTCTACCTTGACTTCAACAACCTGTTCGACCGCGTAAGCATCCGCATCGGTCGGCAGGACATGAGGTACGGCGCCGGGCGCGTCATCGCCGACGGTACCCCCGCAGACGGCTCGCGCTCCGCCTACTTCGACGCGGTCAAGGTGTCGCTGAACGTCACCGACAAGACGAAAGGCGATTTCTTCGGGACATACACGAAGCCCGTCGACACGTTCTTCACCGTCGGCGACGCGGACGGCTCCGACTACAACATCACCAGCTACGATGGCGCGACGGGCGATGCGACGAAGATTGACGACCTCACCGAGTGGGGCCTCGGCACCTACTGGACCCTGAAAGAGATTGAGTCCATCCCGATGGAGTTCTACGCGATTTACAAACAGGAGTCGCGCTGGTTCAGTGGGGGGAACCGCAACACGCGTATCCCCGGGCGCAAGTACGGCACGCTCGGCATACGCATCATGCCGAAACTCATGGACGACCTGAAGGGCGACTTCGAGGCCGCCTACCAGTTCGGGCAGACGGATTCCGACGGCAGCCGCAACATCAAGGGCCAGGACATCCACGCCTTCATGCTCTATGGCGGACTGACCTACACCGTCAACAGCCTTGAAGAAATGAAACCCTACGGCACCCTTGCGCTCCTCTACCTCTCTGGCGACGACACGGATTCCGCCTACGACCACAAGAACGGGCCCTCGAAAGGCGCCACGGGATGGAACCCCGTCTACGGGCGTTACACCTACCTCGGCGAACTGCCCGTGAAGATGTACGGATCCAGTTACCGCTGGTCGAACCTGCTTTGGCCCCACGCGGAAGCCGGATTCCAGTTCAAGGCCTTCGACAGGACAAACGGCTTTAAGGTGCAGACTGGTCCGATGTTCGCGGACAAAGACGACCGTACCGGTGCCTCCGACAGCGACAACAACCTGTACAGGGGCTGGTACACTCAGGCCGCCTACGACTGCACGCTCGTAAAGGAGATTGTCAACAAGCGCGGCTCGCTCAAGGGACGTCTGCTGGCGGAGCACATCTTCTACGGCGACTACTACAATCAGAACACCCGCCCCGACTACGGCTACTACTTCCGTGCGGAACTCTCCCTCGCGTTCTAGGGGAATGCAGCACAGGCCCCCCGCCGATGACAGCAACCCGAAGTACAGGCAAAAATGCCTGTGCTTCTTCAGAAATAGCGTACCCATTTGACAGGAATCGGGTTTTCCAAACCCGTCCAATTCTGTTGAGCGGACAGGAATTCCCCTGAAGGGGCGCATAGCGTCCGCATTGCTTTCTGCAGGCACATTATTTTCAAAAGTGCGCGAACAGAAAAAAACAGGCACTCCAAAAGTGATTTGCTTTTTTCTGATTTTTTCTGTTTTTTTTTGCAAAGTTCCTCTTGAACCCGTTCGGGGAAAAGGGTATTATTTTACGATGTTTTTACAGCTAGGGTTGTTCCGCTGTAAATGTAGTGTGTGGAGGATGCGATTTAAGGAAGCGAGATGGCAGGTTCAGGGCGAGTCGAAATTGTAAACCGGTATGAGAGCAAATACCTTATCCCGCCTGTGCTCATGCCGGAAGTTAGGAAGTATATTGCACCGTTCACCGTCCCGGACAGGTTCTGCAAGGGCGACCCGCCGGAGTATGCCATCACGACGCTGCAGCTGGACACGCCCTCGCTCGCGTTCCATTATGCGAAGGAGCTGGAACAGGACGACCGCTTCAAGCTGCGTGTCAGGACGTATGGCGCGATCGGCTCCGCGCCGGTCTTCACGGAGATCAAGGGAAAATTTCAGGGCATCGTGGTGAAGGCACGGACCATGATCCCGTTCGGCGCATGGAGCCAAGGGTTGATTTATTCGACTGACCTGCCAGACATCTTTAGGAGCCGCCAGCAGGAAAACGATTTCCTGAAGTTCCGCCGCCTCGCGTGGGAGACGAACGCGCAACCCACCATCATTGTGCGCTACGTCCGCGAATCGTACGTGGGGCTCGGTCGGGATTACCTGCGTGTGACGTTCGACAAGAAGCTGGAGTATTGCCCGCACGCAACATGGACGGGCTTCGGTGCAGGAGAGTCATGGTACTCCATGGATTCTTCCGAAGCTCAGGCAGAGGACGACTCGTGCGTCGTGTTGGAGATCAAGACGCTCGAGGACGTGCCAATCTGGGTCATTGACATGGTCGAGCGGTTCAGCCTCCAGCGCGGGGGGCATTGCAAGCATTCAACCGGAATCTGGAAGGAGGCGTTGTTCAACAGGATGGCAGTGCCGAGGGACATCGCGATGGATTTTTTAGTGTGGAGCGTTTAATATCGTGCAGACCGATCTTTTGACAATGTTGTTCGGGACGGCGAGTCCGGTCTCGTTCATGAACGTGCTGGGGGTACTGTTGCTGACGTTTGTGTTGACGTTCATCTACGCGGCGGTCTACCAGCGGACGTTCAGCGGGTTCTCGTATTCGCGGACGTTCGTGCAGTCCATGATTCTCGGGAGCCTCGTGACGTGCATGCTCATCATGGCGGTCGGTGACAGTCTCTCGCGCGGCCTGGGCGTGATGGGGACGCTCACGATCATCCGCTTCCGTACGCTCATCCGTGACCCGCGTGACGCCATGTTCCTCTTCGCGAGTCTCGGCACGGGGATCGCCTGCGGCGCGGGCATGGTCACGGTGGCGGTCGGCGGGACAATCGTCTTCACCAGCATCGCGCTCCTCTTGCACATCGCGCCGTTCGCCTCGCGGCGGAACTACGAGGGGATGCTGCGCTTCACCACGACGAAGGACGCGGCGGTCAAAGAGGCGGTTGACAGCCTGTTGCTGATGATGTGCGAGTCGTTCACGCTCGTCGCGATGCGCAACGCCGCCCAGGGCGAGGCACTGGAATATTCGTACCACATCCGCCTGCGGGATTCGAGTTACCAGAAAGAGATCGTCAAGGGGATGTCCGAAATTGAGGGTGTCTTCGACCCGCTGCTGATGATGCAACGCTCAACCGTCGAGGTCTAGGGAGAAATTCACGTGAAGCGCAAACCACATATTCCGTTGCGGATACGCCTCGCCTTCTGGACGCGTAACTGGGTCTGGCTGTTCTGGCTCCTGCTGTTGCCGCTGGTGTGGGTGCTGCTGCCACTGGAGCACCTTACGAATCCCATCACGGGTCTTGTCTTCGCGGAAACCGAGACCGTCGGCGCCATCGAGACGGTGCGCATCCGCGCGTTGCCTGTTGAGGTTGGTCAGCGGATTGCGCCCGGCGATGTCCTGGTCGAGGTTGAGGGGTTCGCCGAGCAGAAGGACAAGCTGGAGGCGCTCGACTACACGGTACGGATGTTGGGTGTCCTGCAGAATGCCCAGCAACAGGAGCAGAGCCTCTTCGCGCTGGAGCTCCGTACACGGCAACAGATTGAGGACACACAGGTCGCGCTCGCCGAGAAAGAGATGGAACAGTCCCGCGACAAAGCCACACTCGAAGGACTCCGCAAAGAAGTCGCGCACCTCGATCCGATGATCGAGCAAGGCCTGATCCCCGACACTGAACTGATTCGCCTCCGCCCGCAGATCACCGCGCTCAACGAGACGCTCGCGTGTTACCCCACCCTTATCAGTACCCTCAACGCGCGGCTCGCCTCCGCTAAAGCCGAGCTCGAACAGATCGCCCACTGGAAAGCCACTCACCAGTCCTCACTCTCTGACGCACAGGAAAAAACGTTGTCTGCCATCAGCGTCACCGTCACGAACCTCGAAAAGGGGGCGGTCGCTTACCTCCGCGCGAAATCGGCGGGTGTTGTCTCACGTATCCAATACGCCGTCGGCGATGTCGTCCCGACCGGAACCCCCATCCTCCGCATCACGGCAGACTCCGACATCTCGATTATCGGTCTGCTGCGCCCGCATCAGGCCGTGCTGGTCAGCACGGGCATGACCCTCACCGTCGTTCCGCCGTTCCGCTCGACATACAAACGTTACGAAGCAGTCGTCACGCGCATCGAACCGGAGGTATTGGATTTGACCGATCCCTTCACCCCCCTCTCCCGCAATCGCTTCCCTACCCGCGGGCGGCGCATGACCCTCACGCTCAAAAACGCGGATCACGACTTCATCCCTGGCGAGACCGTTACCATCTACCTCCCCCCCCCCACGTTCAAACAGAAGATAGACCAGATCATCAGCCAAATCCAATGGAAGGTTGAGGAGAAACAGGCAAGGTGGGGGGAGTAAACAGATGTTGACGAACAGGGTTACCCAAGGTCACATGATGATT
>WRML01000133.1 GCA_009777165.1 Kiritimatiellota bacterium | reverse complement strand
CTGCGCCGACGGGGGTACCTTTTCCTGCGGACATGGGGGGGAGGGCGTTTTTCTACCGAGAGACACATCCCTAACGGGATGTAAGAATGGAACACTTTTAATGTGAATTCACTATAAAATGCTTTAGCCTAAGACATCTATTTGGAACGTCCCGCAGGGACGGCACGTTAACCCCCTTTTGAAAGGGGGTACTTCCGTATTCGGAGGTGGGGGTTTGTCATCCTTCGGAAGGCGCATACAGCCGCAACGTGTCGTCCCTGCGGGAAGCGAATACGCTATTTCTTAAAAAAGCCGGACAGATTTTCATCTGCCCGGCTTCTTGATTATTGGGTGAAAGGCGCTTATTCCTTATCCAGACCCTTGTCCTTCAGGTAATCGAGCACTTTGCCAACCGACGTCAGCTTCTCCGCGTCCTCGTCCGGAATCTCCGACCCGAACTCCTCTTCGAACGCCATGATCAGCTCAACGGTATCCAGCGAGTCCGCGCCCAGATCGTCAATGAATGACGCCTCTGGGGTGACCTGCTCTGCATTGACGCCTAATTGCTCAACAATGATTGCCTTGACCCGATCTTCGAGTTTGCCTGACATGTCTCTCTCCTTTGAGTTTTCCTTCTTCTCGGTCGCGACACCCGCCGCGCCTGTTTACCAACATTACATAACCATCCCGCCGTTCACATGCAGCACCTGCCCCGTCAGATAGCTCGACTGCCCGGAGGCGAGGAAGGCCACCGCGTCCGCGATGTCCTCCGCCGTCCCGAAGCGGCCCAAAGGTATCCGCGACAGGTACTGGTTGCGCACGTCGTCCGACAGGGCATCGGTCATCCTCGACGAAATGAACCCCGGGGCGACCGCGTTCGCCCTGACGCCCCGCGCCGCCAACTCGTTGGCGGTGGACTTCGTCAGCGCGATCACGCCGGCTTTCGACGCCGCGTAGTTCGCCTGCCCGGGGGTGCCGAGGATGCCACTGACCGAGGCGATGTTCACAATCGCGCCACCGCGCTGTTTCATCATGGGCTTGGCGACCGCGCGCGTGAAGAGGAACGTCCCCTTCAGGTTGACGCGCAGCACGTCGTCCCAAGCCTCATCCGTCATGCGCACCAGCAGGGTGTCCTTCGTGATCCCGGCGTTGTTGACCATGACGTCAACCCGCCCGAACACCCTGATGGTCTCGGCGACGCACGCGGCGACGGACTCGCCGTCCCCCACGTCCACCGCCAGCGGCAGCGCCTTGCGGCCCATCGCCTGGACCGCCCCTGCGGTTTCCGCAAGCCACTCGGCCTGCAAATCACAAATCACGACATCCGCGCCGTCGCGCGCCAGCCGCTCCGCGATGGCCCGGCCGATACCGCGCGCGGCACCCGTGACAATCGCGACTTTCCCTTCAAATGGTTTCATAAGTGCGTTCCAGTATAGTTTTTCCCGTACAGATGGTCAATCCAAGAGTGAACGTTTTCGCCGTTTCGTGTATCCTAGGCTGAAAGCCTTACGCATATTAGCGTAGGGCAACGCCCTACGAGACGGGGCATAAAAATGACAAGGCTGTAAGCCTTGCGCATAAGAGCCGAACAACACGCCCCTGCTCACCCCATGTTCCTTCAGCACAGGGGTAAGAACGTTTTGTATCTTGGACACCGTCATGCTCATCATGTCATCTCAGCCTTTGAATATCGGGTTGTCCGCCAAGATTGTTCCATATTTCCATTTGCCTTGCTCTTGCGGCACCGAATAAACATCCTTGTATAAGGATAAGTAATAGAAACGGGATTATGGACACAACAAAGGCGGCCAGCGCCCACTTGATGATAATCATGACCATCCGCCAGAACGGGATATTGATGTCCGTTATCACAACCTCTGTTTTGTCTTGCTCCATGAATGCTCCTTTTTTCGCTAACCGTTCACGGCTGGCTTGAGGTCGTTGTTTTCCTCGATACGGAGCATTCTGATATCACGTACCGAAGCCGCAAACCAGGTGTACGCCTTGGCAAGCTCCGCCGCCGCCAACACGCACGTCACGGCATTGACCTTATTCGTTTCGCCAAAGTACACGCTCCCCTGTTGCCAGGTGAAGCCCTTGCCAAGCAGAAACTTTTTAATCTCCGCATACGCATTGTTATACGGGTCGCCGTAAGCTTGCTTCAGCGTCTCAATGTCTAAGTCAAATGTGATCGCGTACATCCTCGCCTCCTTTTTTTATCGCAACAGTTTCATAAATGCGTCCTAGTTTAGCGTGTTCAGAACAAAAAATCAATCACAGGGCAATCATTTCAGCAGTTTCTTTCCCTCCACCTCCGCCAGAACCGTCATCTGCTGAATGGCGGTCTGGTTTAGCTTGATGAGGCGTTCCCGTTGCGGCAGCCCCTCGGTGATGAAAACCGCGTTCAGGTTTTCCTTATGAGCGTATGTGCCGCCGTAACGTCCAGACTTTGAAATCAGTCCAATTGCATTCGTTCTGTCAATCCATTTTTGAGGAGAGAGGGTGAATGCGTTTAATCCTGCCTCTTTTCTAAACCCCTCGAATTCGAGGGGTTTAAAATCTGGATTATAGAGGCATTCCCACAACCCCAAATACTCGATTGTGTTTCTGTTTCTCATCCAATTTCCAATCACAGCATTTGGATCATCCGTTTTGAACCTAGCAATGTCAGTAACCGAAACATAATCCGCCCCGTTTTGCTGGATAATGGCTACGTCTCTATTTTTTACTGTGATTTTCGCCATCGTTGCATCCTTACCGAAATATTAAACCCCTCCCCTTAAAACGTTATCGCCTCCAGCGTCGCGATGTCCGAGACGTTGAGCGTGGCCGCGTCCTTGCTGATGCGCTTGATGAGCCCGGACAGCACCTTGCCGGGGCCGAACTCGACGAACGTCTGCCCGCCCGCCGCGATCGCGCCCCGGATGCAGTCCAGCCAGCGCACGGACTCTGTGACCTGCCGCAGCATGGCCTCCTTGACCGCGCCGGGGTCTGCGCTGTGCGGCGCACCCGTCACGTTCGACAGCACGGGGATGTCCGGCACGTTGAACGTGATGCCCTCCAGCACCCCCGCCAGCTTCTCGCGCGCGGACGCCATCAGCGGCGAATGGAACGCGCCCGCCACCTGCAGCACAATCGCCCTCAGCCCCATCTCCTTGCACAGGGCCTCCGCCTGAACGACACCCCCCCTCGCGCCGGAAAGCACGACCTGACTGTCGGAATTGATGTTCGCCTTGTAGATGCCGGCCTTCGCGCAAATCTCGTCCAACTGGGCATCCGACGCGCCCATCACGCTGATCATGCCGCTGGGCTGCGCCTCGCACGCCTCCTGCATGAAACGCCCCCGGGCCTCCAGCACGCGCAGGGTCTCCTCGAAGCCCAGGGCCCCCGCCATATGCAGGGCCGTCCACTCGCCCAGGCTCAACCCCCCCGCCATCTGAAAGGTCACGTCCGGGAACTTCTTTTGGAACGCGCGGAACGCCGCCACGCTCACAACGAAAATCGCGGGCTGGCAGACGTTCGACTTGGTCAGCTCCTCCGCCGGCCCCTCGAAGCAGAGCTTGGCGAGGTCGAAGCCCAGCACCCCGTTGGCGCGGTCGAACAACGCCGCAATCTCGGCATCTGTTGTCAGATCCTTACCCATACCGGGTGTCTGTGCCCCCTGCCCGGCGAACACACAAATCCTCTCTCTCATTCAGCTTTCCTCATCAGTCCCCACAATTTGCCCATCCCTTTTCTGGACAAAAAAAGAAGATATAATTTGACAAATCTGACGGGAAAAGTCAAACCCCATTTTAACCCGATGATGGCAGCCCGATGATGGCAACGATTATGGCAATAGGGCTTTCAGCCTTTGGTGGGAAGCGGACATGAAATTTCTTTAACTGTTCTAGTGTCTCCTAGGTCCCCTCCCGGATGACAGGATATTACAGGATGTTTGTTTAAACCACAATGGACACGATGGGATTTCACTCTAGATACAAAAGAGACGAGGCCATCGCGTCCATCGTGCATTCCATTGTGTCCATTGTGGTTAAAAAGGAAACGAAGTTCAATCCACGATTGAGAGTTCGAGCTGGTCAATGAAGAGGGCGTTGATGGCGGAGGTTTCGCCGTTGGCCTTGTCGAAACGGCCGGGGCCGATCCAGATGTACTGGTCGGCGCTGGGGGTGAACTCGGCGATGTCGTACCAGTCGTAGGTTTCGGTGACCTCGCCCGTGCGGCGGGTGATGCTGCCGCAGTCTTTCCGCTCCTTAGAATCGTACACGCCGGCCCATACCGCGATGCCGTCCTTGCCGGGGATCTTGTCGAAGCGCAGGCGCGCGCGGAGCTTGTATCGCTTGCCAGAATCAAACGCGACGTTCCGAAGCTGAAGCGTGGTGCACCATTCGTAGTGGGTGTTGAAGAGCTTCATCGCGGTGCCGCTCTCGGCGAGGGGGTCGGCGACGGTGTCGCCCCACTCGCCGCGACGCGCGAGCGAGAGCGTGTCGTGCCGGATGGACGCTTTCCGTTGTCCCTGCCCAGGTACGTTCGGATGCGCGGCGGCCTGCCAGTGTTTGAGGATGGCGTCGTGATGTTCGGGCGACTCCGAGAGGCGGATGTCCTTGGCCTCGGCGAAACGGGCGAGCAAATCGTGGGCGAGGCGTTGTGCGCCGGCGTCCAGAAACCGCTTGGGGTTTTCGGTGCACCAGACCTTGATGTCGGTCGGGACGCGGGAACGGGCGAGCTGCGCGAACAGCACGGGGATCGCACCCGTGCGGACGTTGTAGAGGTGCGCGGGGGAGTCCTTGACCGCGGCCTCCGCCTGTTCCCAGAGCGCGAGGGCCCCGGGCAGGAAATCGTCCGCCAGGTTGAGTTTCGTGACATCCGCGAAAATGGAGAGGGGCGTGTTCTCGGGGTCGGTGTATTGGGCGTGGAGCTTGTCCATGTATTGGCGCACGAAAGGCGCGGCCGCGCCGTAGTAGCCGTTGAGGAAGTCGCTGATGAGCGCGTCCTGCGGCAGGTCGGGGTTCCAGAGCCATTTCGCGAGGAGCCACGCCTTGAGCTCGGCGAACTCGCCGTGCCGGCCCTGGTACGCGCCCTGCTCGAACAGCCCGATGACGTTGTTCGCCTTGAAGAAGCGGACGTTGCCTTGCAGAGCGTTGATGTTGGGGAAGGGGCCGATGTAGTTGCGGAAGTTGGTGACGTAGTCCCAGATGTAGAGCTTGTCGGTGATCGCGCTCCAGCCCCTGATGTCCTCGACGAATTTCCGGTTCTGCTTGAACGCGCTCACGTCGAGCGCGTGGGAGAAGTCGCACTCGATGGTGCAGAGGCGCGGTACGACGTTGCGGTGCGGGCGCAGGGTCTTGGGGGGGGTACGCGTGTACTGGTACGCCAGCGTCTCGATCCAGACGTCGGGGAACTCCTTCTCGACGGCCTCGGCGACGCTGTTGACGAACGCGATGAGCGTCCCGGCCTGGGACCCCTCGCGCTCGTCAATGGCCTTGCACCGCTCGCAGGTGCAGCCGTTGTACCAGTCGTTCTGGCTGACGCTGAACAGCTTGGCCCCAGGGTCTTGGCGGATACGCTCCAACAGCCGCTCCGTGACGATTTTCAACACGTCGGGGTTGGTCAGGCAGAGCTGCGTATGCTCCTTGGTGCGCTTGCCATTGATCTCGCTGAAATACTCCGGGTGCGCGCCGAAGAACTCCGTGCTGGGGCAGAGCTTCTCGAACGTGTGCACGAACAGTCCGCCGCCGAAACGGATTTTGCCGCCGTGCTTTTCGGTCAGGCGCATGGCGTTGCCGTTCGCCTTGTTCCGCGCTGCGAGGTCGCCGTCGAACAGGTCGAACCAGAACGGCTCGCGGAGGGCGAACGCGGGAACCTGCGTCTCGTCCAGGGGGGGGACCTCCAGCCTGCCGAGCGACGGGACGACGCTGTGCCACGACGTGTACCAGCGGCACCCCCCGAAACGCTCCAGCACCTCATAGGCCCCGTACAGGGCCCCCCGCGCGGGCCCCCCGAGGATCAGCAGGTGGGGCCCCCTGGTGACCAGCCGGAAACCGTCGTCGCCCAGCGCGCTCCAGTCGGGGGCCCCCCCCAGCAGCGCGTCCGCGTGCCTGCCCCCCCCCACGAGGATTGTCTTGGGGGGGAGCGGCTGGTCGTCCGTCTGGATGGCGAGGGTGACCCCCGTCAGCTCGCCGATGAATTTCCGCAACTCCTCCGCCGCATAGGCCTGCGAGGGGGAGGCCCCCCCCGGCCGCACGATGACGTACTCCGCAGGGCCCCCGCGCGCGGCGAGAACCAGCGGAGGGGGGGGCTGCGCTGCACCCCAGCCAACAGGGGCAGCACTCAAACAAGCGAATACAACCCGTTTGATTGCGTCCTTACAGGATTTTGGATTAAACATATGAAACAGTTTGACGGAAATGGGGGGGGGAAGCAAGTCAAAAGGGGAACGGAAGATTTTTTTTTCGGGGGGGGGATGCGCGCCTGATCCGCCGGGATACGTCGCTGGACGGGGGGGGGGGCGGTGAAAAAAACTGCCGCCCGTTTTCGGGCGACAG